>NZ_JBCGCS010000014.1:0-166557 GCF_038594925.1 Achromobacter sp. JD-1
AAAAACGACCATACCGTGATGCTAGAAGTGTTACCTATGTCCCCGAACACCCGTTACCCATGTCCCCGGTCCATACAAACGCGCGCAACCCATCAAGCAGCATAGGCCTAGCGAAGATTGTTCCTATATAGAGGCCATCACAAGAAAACCGGATAGGAACCGTCGCAAGAAAACCGTTGCGCTGCACGATGGGTTGCGCGCGTTCGACGTCTGCTTGCTATGTTGCGGTTTCGCGCGCTTCACCCATCCTACACCTCGTCGACGGCGTTTCCCACGTAGGATGGGTGAAGCGCGAAGACACACGTCAGAAGGAAAATAAAGCGGAACGCGCGGAACCCATCAAGCAGCCTCGCCCGCATCCACCGCCGCCAAAATCTTCCCAAACAGCGCATCAGCGTGTGCCGAATTCAACCAGCGCACGATAACCACCATCTTGCGCTCCGGTTCCACCCACGTGAACGAGCTGCCCGCGCCCACGCCGAAGAAGCTGGAAGCCGGCACGCTGGGAAACACGCGGCCTTCGTGGTTCAGCCAGATCAGATAACCGTAATACGGCGCAATCTCGCAGGGCGTACGCATCGCCTGAATCCATTCACCCGACAGAATCTGTTTTCCATTTGCGGCCTGCCCGTCATTCAACAGCATTTGACCAATCAGCGCCTGATCGCGCGCGCTGATGGACATGCCGCCGCCCCAGTGCGAACCGCCCGG
Source organism: Achromobacter sp. JD-1 (assembly GCF_038594925.1). NCBI lineage: Bacteria > Pseudomonadati > Pseudomonadota > Betaproteobacteria > Burkholderiales > Alcaligenaceae > Achromobacter > Achromobacter sp. JD-1. Next base: position 712 of record NZ_JBCGCS010000014.1, read on the forward strand.
CACCGACGGCATGCGTTGGCCGTCGATCTCGACCCAGGCGGTGTCGTAGCCCACCCATTGCCAATCTTCGCTGGCGCCGATGGGGCGCGTGACGGCTTCGCGAAAGACCTCGGGCAAGGGTTTGCGGAACAGGTGCAACAGCGCATACGACAACTGGTTGATGCGGACGTCGTTGTATTCCCAATACGTGCCAGGCTGCTGCAAGGGCCGCGCATCGCCCTTCTTGCCGTCGGGCGGCACGCCGAAGGTGACGGCGCGATAGCGGTCTGCCTGGTCCGACACGCCAAAGCGTTCGCCTTCCCATTCGCTTGTCTGCTGCAACAGATGGCGCCAGGTGATGTCGGCGTTCTGGCCTTCGTCAAAGCCGATGCCCGGCACGCGCTTGCCCACGGGCTCGTCCACGTCGGGCAACAGGCCGCGGTCATGCGCCACGCCGGCCAGAATGGCCAGGTACAGCTTGGCCACGCTGAAGGTCAGATCGGCGCGCTCGGGCTCACCCCAGGATGCCACCGTCTTGCCGTCCACCACCACCACGCCCGACACCGGGCCACGATCGTGAATGGGGCCCAGCAGGCGGTTCCAGGGCGGCGGGTCGTTCAGGTGCACGCCAAAGTTGCCCTTGACGCTGCGGTCCCAGGTGGATTCGTGTTCATTGGCGAATTCAATCGCCTGCTGCATAAGCGTGTTCATGGTTTCCCTTCGTGTTGTCTTTGTCTTGCTTGATCTTCAGACCGCCGCCGCGCCCTCGGGCGTGCGCGCCAGAAATTCCATCGCGGCCTGCACGCCGCCGGAACGATGCGGCACGCCCGCGGCGGCCAATCCCATTTCGACGCCGGCCAGCGTGCCGCACAGCGTCAAGTCGTTGAAGTGGCCCAGGTGGCCGATGCGGAAAATGCGGTCAGACAATTTCCCCAGACCCTGCCCAAGCGACATATCGAAGCGTTCCAGAATAAGCTTGCGCAGCGCATCGGCGCTATGCCCCTCGGGCATCATCACTGCGGTCAACGCGGGGCTATGCGCGGCCGGATCCAGGCTCAGCAGTTCCAGCCCCCAACCCGCCACGGCCAGGCGGGTTGCGCGCGCGTGGCGTTCATGGCGCGCGAACACAGCGGGCAAGCCTTCGGCTTGCAACATGGCCAACGCTTCATGCAGGCCGTACAGCAGATTGGTCGACGGCGTATACGGGAAATAGCCCTTGGCGTTGGCCGTCAGCATTTCGCCCCAGTCCCAATACGAACGCGGCAGACGCGCGCTATCGGCTGCCGCCAGCGCACGCGCGCTGACGGCGTTGAACGCCAGGCCCGGCGGCAGCATCAAGCCCTTTTGCGAGCCGGCCACGGTGACGTCCACGCCCCATTCGTCGTGGCGGTAATCAATCGAACCCAAGGAAGAAATCGTGTCCACCATCAGCAGCGCGGGGTGCGCGGCGCGGTCGATCGCGGCACGCACGGCGGCGATGTTGCTGGTGACGCCGGTAGACGTTTCGTTATGCACCACGCACACGGCCTTGATGCGATGCTGCGTGTCTTCGGCCAGGCGCGCGCCGATCACGGCGGCGTCAACGGGATGGCGCCAGTCGCCTTCCACGTAATCCACCTCCAGCCCCAGCCGCCCTGCCAGCTTCTTCCACAGGCTGGCAAAGTGCCCGGTTTCCACCATCAGCACGCGGTCGCCGGGCGACAGCGTATTGACCAGCGCCGCTTCCCAGGCGCCCGTGCCCGACGACGGAAAAATCACCACCGGCGATTGCGTCTGGAAGACCTGCTTCGCGCCTTCCAGCACGGCGAGGCCCAGCGCACCGAACTCGGGTCCGCGATGGTCGATGGTGGGTTGATCAATGGCGCGCAAGACGCGGTCGGGCACATTGGTTGGCCCCGGAATCTGCAAGAAGTGCCGGCCGGACAGATGGGTGTTCAGGGTAAGCATGCGTAGCCCCAGGGTGGAATTTTTTGTATACCAGTGAAAGAAGCACGGCGCTTAACACGGCGTTTGAAACGGCCGGGGCCGAGCACGCGGACTTGCAGCATGCGCCACTCTATCCCATTGTTTTTGCATCGATAACCTAGGGTATACACCCATGATTGAAGTCGCGGCGACGGGTTTATAGTGCAAAAAAACACGGGGAAATGTTGGTATACCAATGAGCAGCAATCCTAGCCTGATGCCGGATTTGGCCAGGTCGGCACGCGCCGATTCCGCCATGCCCGACGCGTTGCCAAACGCCGCCGCGCCACGCGCCGCCGGCAACGGCCGCACGCTGCCCGGCACGGTTGCCAGCGCGCTGCGCGAACGCATCATCCAAGGTGAATTCCCCCCCGGTTCCCGCTTGAACGAACGCGCCTTGTGCGACTTGCTGGGCGTGTCACGCACCCCCTTGCGTGAAGCCTTCCGCGTGCTGGCGGCCGAAGGCCTGGTGCAGATAGAACCCAACCGCGGCGCGCAAGTGGTGGCGCTGTCTGAAGCGAACATCCGCGAGGCCTTCGAAGTGATCGGCGGCCTGGAAGCCATGTCTTGCCGGCTGGCGTGTGAACGCGCCACCGACCTTGAAATTGCCGAGATCCGCGCGCTGACCTACGAGATGATGGCCAGCCACGCGCGCCACGACCTGCCTACCTACTTCCACACGAACCGCGAGATCCACGAACGCATCAGCCTGGCTTCGCACAACAGCCTGCTAAAGCAGTTGTACGAAGCGCAGAACGCGCGCATCCAGAACCTGCGTTTCGTGTCGAACGAGAACCGCCAGAAGTGGGACTTGGCCATGCGTGAACACATCGAGATGGCCGAGGCCCTGGACGCGCGCGACGCGGACAGGCTGGCGGGCATCATGCGGCAGCACTTGCAGCGCAAGTGCGAGGCCGCGCTGAAAAGCCTGAACCCCGATGCGGCGCCCCCGCCCGCGCAATCGTCCAAATCTGGTTGAGCCTGCCCTCCCGGCGCAAGGACGATAACGATAAAAACAGGGCGGCGCGACCCGGAGCGAGACGTTGGATACGCAGTACTTGTAGTGCCTTCCACAGGAGCCTTCACCATGGCTGATAGTCGCTTCACACCGCAGCACCCTGCCTTTGCCCCCGTCTTGCGCGCCCGCCGCATCACCCCGATGCGCGCGGTTGCCGCCGCCCTCCTGGCCTGCGCCACGCTTGCCGCTCAGCCCGCGCTGGCCGGCAAGAAGGACGACACCTTGCGCATGGCCTATGACCAGGCGCCGGAAAGCGTGGACCCGTACTTCAACAATGTGCGGATCGGCGTCATCATTGCCGCCAACGTCTGGGACACGCTGCTCTACCACGACCCCGTCTCCAACGAGTACCGGGGGCAACTGGCCAAGAGCTGGAAGCAGATCGATGACAAGACGATGGAATTCGAGCTGCGCCAAGGCGTGAAATTCCATAACGGCGAAGAGTTCGATGCGGACTCCGTCGTGTACACGCTGAACTATGTGGCAGACCCGAAGAACAAGGCCGTCACGCAGCAAAACGTGTCGTGGATCGACAAGGTCGAAAAAATCGACAAGTACAAGGTGCGCCTGACCACCAAGGCGCCCTTCCCCGCCGCCAAGGAATACCTGTCCACCACCGTGGCCATCCACCCGGCCAAGTACTACAAGGAAGTCGGCCCCCAGGGCATGAACGCCAAGCCGGTGGGCTCTGGCCCGTACAAGGTGGTGGACTACCAGCCGGGCAAGTCCATCACGCTGGAACGCAACACCGAGTACTTCAAGGATTCGCCCAAGGCGCAGCCGAAGATCGGCAAGGTCGTCATCCGCTTCATTCCTGACCGCCAGACGCAGATGGCTGAAGTCATCTCGGGTGGCGAAGACCTGATCATGAGCGTGCCCAAGGACCAGGCCGAACAGCTGGGCCAGATGCCGAACCTGCAGATGGTCACCGGCAACACCATGCGCATCGTGTTCATGCAGATGAACATCAAGGAAGGCACGCCCGCGCCGCAACTGAAAGACGAGCGCGTGCGCAAGGCCATCATCCACGCGATCGACCGCGAATCCATGCTGAAGAACATCGTGGGTGAAGGCGGCGGGCTCATCAACACCATCTGCACGCCCTCGCAAGTGGGTTGCACACAAGATGGCGCGCCCACCTACAAGTACGACCCGGCGCTGTCCAAGAAGCTGCTGGCCGAAGCGGGCTACCCCGACGGTTTCGACATCGACATCGTGGCCTATCGCGAGCGCAACCAGACCGAAGCCATCATCAATTACCTGCGCGCCGTGGGCATCCGCGCCAAGCTGAACTTTTTGCAGTACGCCGCCATGCGCGACATGATCCGCGCCAACAAGGCGTCGCTGACGCACCAGACCTGGGGCTCCAACCTGGTCAACGACGTGTCGGCGTCCACGCCCGTGTACTTCGCCTTCGGCAACGACGACATCACCCGCGACCCCAAGGTGCGCGACCTGCTCAACAAGGGTGACCACACCATCGAGGCCAAGCCGCGCAAAGCGGCCTACAAGGAAGCGCTGGATTTGATTGCGGAGAAGGCGTATGCGGTGCCGCTGTGGACGCTGCCCGCCTACTACGTTGCCACCAAGGACGTGAACTTCAAGCCCTATTCGGACGAACTCGTCCGCTTCTGGGACATGAGCTGGAAGTAAGGCGCAGGCTTGGCGCCGGGCGTGCGTAATGCGCGCCCGGCGTGCTGACACGTTAGAGGAAGTCCTATGCTGTATTTCACGATCAGGCGTCTGGGCCTGGCAGCGCTGGTGGCGCTGACCGTATCGGTCCTGGCGTTCCTGCTGCTGCACCTGTCGGGCGACCCCGCCCTGGCCCTGGCGGGCGAAGGCGCGCGCCAGGCCGACATCGACATGATCCGCAAGACCTACGGGCTGGACCGGCCGCTGGTGGTGCAGTATGCCGATTGGCTCTGGCATATTGCGCAAGGCGATTTCGGTACGTCTGTGTACTTCAAGACCGACGCCGGCCCGCTGATTTGGTCCAAGCTCAAGACCACCTTGATGCTGGGCATGGGCGCGCTGGGCTTCGCGCTGTTTATCTCGATTCCGCTGGGCGTGCTGGCCGCCATCTACAAAGGCAGCGTGATCGACCGCGCCTGTCTGGCCATCGCGGTGCTGGGCCAGGCGCTGCCGAATTTCTTTTTCGCGCTGATCCTGATCATGCTGTTCTCGATCTCGCTGCGCATCCTGCCGGTATCGGGCAGCGGCACCTGGCAGCACTTCGTGATGCCCGCCATTGCGCTGGGCTACTACGTGGCGCCCGCCTTCATGCGGCTGATACGCGCCGGCATGATCGAGGTGCTAGGCGCCGACTACATCCGCACCGCGCGCGCCAAGGGCCTGCCGGCCCGCAAGATCATCTTCAAGCACGCGCTGCGCAACGCCATCGTGCCCGTGGTGGCGCTTGCCGCCGTGCAGTTGGGCTACCTGCTGGGCGGCTCGGTCGTCATTGAAACCATCTTCGCGCTGGACGGGCTGGGCTACCTGGCCTACCAAAGCATTACGTACAAGGACTTTCCGGTGATGCAGCTGATCGTGCTGCTGCTGTCCGTGCTGTATGTGCTGCTGACGCTTGCCGCCGATATCGCCAACGCGTGGCTAGATCCGCGCATCCGGGTGTCCTGACATGACTACGCCTATCCTCACCCCTTCCGTTCCCGGCGCGCCCGCTCCCGCCGCGATGGAGCTGTCCGCGTCCACCTTGCGCTGGCGCCGACTGCGCCGCAACAAGGCCTTGCTGGCGGGCGGCGGCATCCTGCTGATCATTGTGCTGATTGCACTACTGGCGCCGTGGATCTCGCCGCACGACCCCTACTTCCAGGACCTGGCCTACCGAACCGCGCCGCCCGTCTGGTACGAAAAAGGCACCTGGCTGCATCCGCTGGGTACCGATCAGTTGGGCCGCGACTATATGTCGCGCCTGTTCTACGGCGCCCGCATCTCGCTGTTGATCGGCATCAGCGTGGCGCTGATTTCGGGAATCATCGGCACCGCCATGGGCATGGCCGCCGGGTACTTCGGCGGCAAGGTCGACATGGCCGTGTCGTTCCTGATCACAACGCGTTTGTCGATGCCTGTGATTCTGGTGGCGCTGGCTACCGTGGCCATCGTGGGCGGCTCACTGTGGGTCGTCATCCTGGTGCTGGGCCTGCTGAAATGGGACCGCTACGCCGTCGTCATGCGCAGCGCCACGCAGCAGGTGCGGTCGTTGGAATACGTGGCGGCGGCGCAGGCCGCGGGCGCGTCCACCTGGCGCATCGTGTGGGGCGAAGTGCTGCCCAATGTGGTGCCGCAACTGATCGTGATTGCCACGCTGGAAGCCGCCAGCGCCATTCTGCTGGAGGCCTCGCTGTCGTTCCTGGGCCTGGGCGTGCAGCCGCCGCTGCCGTCCTGGGGGCTGATGATTTCGGAAGCCAAGGCCTATATGTTCTTCTCGTTCTGGCTGATCGCCATTCCGGGGTCTGCGTTGGCGCTGCTGATCTTCGCGATCAATCTGGCTGGCGACGGGCTGCATCAACTGCTGACGCCTGAAGAGAGGGCCTGACCATGAACGACAAAGAAATTGTTCTGGACGTGCAAGGGCTGACGGTGGACATCGCCACGCCGCGCGGGCCGCTGCACGCGGTGCGCGACGTGTCGTTCCAGGTCAGGCGCGGTGAAACGCTGTGCCTGGTGGGCGAATCGGGCTGCGGAAAATCGATGACCTCACTGGCCATCATGGGCTTGCTGCCCAAGGCCGCCAAGCGCAGCACGCGCCGCCTGGCGGTGCTGGGCGAAGACCTGTCCGCCGCGCGCGGCCGCCGCATCAATGCGCTGCGCGGCAGCAAGATGGCGATGATCTTCCAGGAACCCATGACGGCGCTGAACCCGGCCTACGCCATTGGCGAGCAACTGACCGAGCACTACATTCACCACCGCCACGCCAGCCAGCAGCAGGCGCGCGACCGCGCCGTGGAACTGCTGGAAAAAGTGGGCATTGCCTCGGCCGGACAGCGCCTGACGCAGTATCCGCATCAGTTGTCGGGCGGCCTGCGCCAGCGCGTGATGATCGCGATGGCGCTGATGTGCGGCCCGGAATTGCTGATCGCCGACGAGCCCAGCACCGCGCTGGACGTCACCATCCAGGCGCAGATTTTGCGCTTGCTGGCCGACCTGCAAGCCGAGCTGGGCATTGCGATGGTGCTGATCACCCATGACCTGGGCGTGGTGGCGCGCATTGCGCAGCAGGTGGCGGTGATGTATGCCGGGCAGATCGTCGAGGAAGGCCCGGTGAAAGACATCTTTGCCACGCCGCGTCATCCGTACACGCAAGGGCTGCTGGGCTGTATTCCCGTGCCCGGCCGCACCCCGCCCGGCGAATCGCTGGGCACGATACCCGGCGTGGTGCCGTCGCTGGTGGGCGACTTGCGCGGCTGCGCCTTCGCCGACCGCTGCCAGTATGTGCAGCCGCAATGCCGCGACACGGTTCCCGTGTACGGCCACCCGCCGCACCAGCAATGGCGCTGCATCCGCCAAGAAGAAGGAGTTCCGGCATGAGCGCGCTCTTGCAAGCTGAAGCCGTCAGTCGGCAGTTTTCGATCCGCTCGGGCATGTTCCGCCCACGCAGTACCTTGCACGCCGTCAATGGGGTGGACCTGGCGGTGGAACGCGGCGCGGTGCTGGGCATCGTGGGCGAATCAGGCTGCGGAAAATCCACGCTGGCGCGCATGCTGCTGGGGCTGACGCCGCCCAGCGCGGGCGTGATCAAGCTGGAAGGGCAAGACATCCGCCAGATGGACCGGCGTGCGCTGGCCCGCCGCGTGCAGCCGATTTTTCAGGATCCGTATTCGTCCTTGAACCCGCGCCGTTCCATCGCGTCCATCGTGTCGCTTCCGCTGGAGGTGCACGGCATCCCCAACCCCAAGCTACACAAGGCCATTGAAATGCTGGAACGCGTGGGCCTGCCGCCGCGCCTGGCGCACAACACGCCGGGGCAGTTGTCGGGCGGGCAACGGCAACGCGTGGCGATTGCGCGGGCGCTGGTCATGAACCCCGAGATCGTCATCTGCGACGAACCGACGTCCGCGCTGGATGTGTCGGTGCAGGCGCAGATCATGAACCTGCTGATGGACCTGCGCCGCGAATTCAACCTGACCTATGTCTTCATCAGCCACAACCTGGCGGTGGTGGAGCACATTGCCACGCACGTGGCCGTGATGTATCTGGGCCGCGTGGTGGAATCCGCCGACACCGCCAAACTGTTCCACGACCCGCGCCACCCGTACACGCAGGCCTTGCTGGCGTCGGTGCTGACGCCCGAGCCCGGGCTGGGCATACCTGACATGGGCTTGGGGCTGTCGTTTCCCGACCCGCTAAACCCGCCGCCGGGCTGCCCCTTTCACCCACGCTGCCAGTACGCGATGGCGCAATGCAAGACCGAACGGCCGGCATTGACCTTGCGCGACGAATCCGTGGTGGCCTGCCATCTGTACCCCGCCGTGTCTTCCCCCGTTTCCCCTACCCTGACCGGAGTCCAACCATCATGAGCCGCGAGCAAGCCATCGCCCAGGCGGAACACTGTTTTGATTCTGGCGCCTTCCGCGCGCTGCTGGCGCGCCGGCTGGCGCTGCCCACGGAAAGCCAGAACCCGGAACGCGCCGCCGTGCTGGCGGACTACCTGGAATCGGAAATCCGCCCCGCGTTCGAGGCGCTGGGTTTCACCTGCCGCACCTTGACGCATCCCAAGGCGCTGGCGCCTTTCCTTTATGCCGAACGGATTGAAGACGCGAGCCTGCCCACCGTGCTGGGCTACGGGCATGGCGACGTCATCCGGGGCTTGGAAAAGGAATGGAAGGAAGGCTTGTCGCCGTGGACGCTGACCGAGGCCGAAGGCCGCTGGTACGGCCGTGGCATCGCCGACAACAAGGGGCAGCACACCATCAACATGGAAGCGTTGCGGCTGGTACTGGAAACGCGCGGCAAGCTGGGCTTCAACGCCAAGTATTTAATTGAAATGGGCGAAGAGACCGGGTCGATGGGTTTGCGGGAACTGTGCGCCGAGCATCGCGACATGCTGGCGGCCGACCTGCTGATCGCGTCCGACGGCCCGCGCCTGGCGCCCCAACGGCCCACCATCTTTCTGGGCGCGCGCGGCAGCCTGAACTTTGATCTGTCGATCGAGGCGCGTGCGGGCGGGCACCATTCGGGCAATTGGGGCGGGCTGATTTCCAACCCCGGCATTCAGTTGGCGCATGCCATTTCCACGATTGTGTCGCCCACCGGCCAGATCCGTATCAAGGAATGGGTGCCCGCGGAATTGCCCGACGCCGTGCGCCGCGCGCTGGCAGATTGCCAGGTGGATGGCGGCACGGACGGCCCCGAGATTGAACCGGAATGGGGCGAACCCGGCCTGTCGCCGGCGGAACGGGTTTTTGGCTGGTGCTCGTTTGAAGTGCTGGCGTATAAAACCGGCAACCCGGAAACGCCTGTCAACGCGATCCCACCGCGTGCATGGGCGCGTTGCCAACTGCGCTTCGTGGTGGGCGTGGACCCGGACGATCTTATTCCCGCGCTGCGCCGCCATCTGGATCGCGAGGGCTTTCCGATGGTGAAGATTGCGCTGACGCGCGAATCCATGTTCCGCGCCACACGCATTGATCCCGACGACGCCTGGGTGCGCTGGGCGGTGGATTCGCTGGAACGCACGTCGGGGCAGAAGACGGCGCTGCTGCCGAATTTGGGCGGGTCATTGCCGAATGATATTTTCACGGACGTGCTGGGCCTGCGCACGATATGGGTCCCGCATTCGTATCCTGGATGTTCGCAGCACGCGCCGAATGAGCACCTGCCGCCGGAGTTGCTGCGGCAAGCGCTGGGGTTGATGACGGGCTTGTATTGGGATTTGGGCGCGGGGGGAACGCCGGCGGTATCTCGGGAGAAGGATGCTTGATGGTTGCACGCGTTGCGCTACACCCATCCTACGGTGCCGCTTCGTAGGATGGGTGTAGCGCGCGAAGGTCGAAAAAAGAAACCCGATTCCTTTCGCGCGAAACCCATCATGCAGCCTATGCGTTGTGGCAGATGTCGTGTCGAACTCAACCGTTGCTTGATGGGTTTCGCGCGTTGCGTGTCGGCGCTTTTTTCACCGACATGCCGCGCTACACCCATCCTACGGTGCCGCTTCGTAGGATGGGTGTAGCGCGCGAAGGTCGGAAAAAGAAACCCGATTCCTTTCGCGCGAAACCCATCATGCAGCCGCTGCGTTGTGGCAGACGTCGTGTCGAACTCAACCGTTGCTTGATGGGTTTCGCGCGTTGCGTGTCGACGCTTTTTTCACCGACATGCCGCGCTACACCCATCCTACGGTGCCGCTTCGTAGGATGGGTGTAGCGCGCGAAGGTCGGAAAAAGAAACCCGATTCCTTTCGCGCGAAACCCATCATGCAGCCGCTGCGTTGTGGCGAACGTCGTGTCGAACTCAACCGTTGCTTGATGGGTTTCGCGCGGTCGATTTTTGTGTTCTTGCGATGGCCTTGGCGCGCTACACCCATCCTACGCACCACCCGAATTGGTTCTCAACAGACAGAGAAAATTCGACATTAGCCCGCTTCTGCTGTCAAATGCCCGCACTGTGCATTTAAAACCAGGAAACGTGCTTTGTCCTATTGCCGTTGGACCGTTACCGCAGCGCTACTATTTGCTTGCGGCGCAAGCCTTGCATCCCCCACCGTGATCCCCGTCAAGATCGCCGATGATCTCGGCGTGCCGTTTATCAGGGTGACGCTTGGCACGGTCAAGACGGATTTGATGCTGGACACGGGCGGTCAGATTGGCATCACCGTGCCCGAAACCCTGATCACCCCCGAGACCGGGGTGTTCCTGACGGGCAGGCAAGAACGCCGGACCGACGTGACCGGGAAAATCTTCCAGGTGCGGCAATTGATTGCCCCCGACGTCTATCTGGACACCGCAAAACTCGGTCCCGTCGCGGGCGCCCTGCATTACGACTGGGGGCTGCGCATCAACGATGACGACCGCATGCCCGCGCCAGAATCGTTGAACGCTGGCGTCATCGGACTGGGCGCCCTGTCCTCGCGCAACATGCTGCTGGATATGGCGCAGCAACGCCTGCTGTTGTACGAACGCGGTGGCATGGAGCGCCCGGACCTGTCTTCCTGGCAGCACGTTCCGTTTGTCTACGACGACGAGGGAATCGTGATCACGCTACACGCCGATGGCATCCCGATACGCTTCTCGCTGGACACCGGCGCCAGCACGTCGATACTGCGCGACGACGCAGCTATCTTCACCCAGCGGCCGTCGCCCTGCGCCGGCAAACAAGCCGAGGACACGCACTGCGGCATCTGGCGGCTGACGCGTCCCGAATCTAACGGTATGCCGCTGGAGGACCTGGACGTTCTCGTCGTCCCCATGGCAGGCGTGCCATTCGACGGATTGATTGGCATGGATTTCCTGCGCAGCCACAAGGTGTTCATCGACTTCGACACGCAGACCCTGCACATCCAGGCCACGCCCGACACGAATGTGTCCGGCTGACCGCGCGGGCAATGGCCCAAAAAAGCCTCCGTCTACGAGGCTTGTCGTTGAGGGTGGCGGATGCCATCCAGCAGCAGGTCTGTGATGAACTCCGCTAGCGCCTGTTGCTGCGCCGCGTCCGGCATCTGGCGGGTGAAGCGCTCGATGATGCCCATCAGCGACTGCGCAAACCAGTCCGCCGAAATCTCCGGGCGAAACAAACCCGCCTGCTGTTCGGCGCGAATGTTGTCAGCGATCATCGCCACCAGTTCGTCCTTCAACGCTTCGGCCGCCGCCACTTGAAAGAAGCCGATGCGGGTCAGGTTGGGGTCTTCTTGCAAGATCGCCAGCAGGCCCAGGATGCCGCCACGAATGCGATCAACCAGTTCGGCACCATCCAGACCTGCCGGCACACGCGCCTGGCTGATCGCCTGGCGCAAGCGCTGCGCGAACATGCCGACCAGCTCGTCGTAGGCCGCTTGCTTGCTTGAGAAGTATTGATAAAAGACAGGCTGCGTCACGCCGGCCCGGGCAACGATGTCGCTGATCCGGGTGTGCTGAAATCCGCGTTCGGCGAACTCCGCGGCGGCAACTTGCAAAAGCTGTAAGCGGGTGCGTTCACCTTTGGTGAGACGCTTGTCTTGCGATAAAGAAGGGGGTCGTGCCGTCATCATCGCGAGAAAGTACCCTGCTTCATGGCTTTGCGCTACTAGTTCGCATGGCCTTCCCGCAACGCAATGTCACGGTATTTCAGGGCTTTCCAAGGGGCGCGCCCAAACGCTTACAAATTACTGAAACAAAGCCGTCGCAATTTCCCGACAAGTGCCGATTCTTATGCGTCCCAATACGTTCCCCAGCCGCGTTGAAACCCCTTGAAGTCACTTGAAATGCCGGTAGCTTTTGCAACAACTCTTGATGCCTGCGCAGCAGTAAAGTAGCGCTATCGCCTTGGCGCATTTCAAATATGCCCGTGCCAGGCGGACAGGAGCAAGATCATGAAACGGTTTACAGGCCGGCTGATTGCCGTGACGGTGGCGCTTGCCGTTGCGGGTGCGCCCGCGATGGCGGGCGGTCGTGGCGGTGGGTGGGGCGGCGGCGGTTACCACGGTGGCTATTACAACGGCGGTGGCTATCACCACCATGGCGGCGGCAGCAGTTCGGACGGTTGGTGGATAGGCGGCGCCTTTGCGCTGGCCGCCGTTGGCCTATTGCTGGCGGCGAACTCTGGCCCCAGTTATGCGCAGACCAGCGTCTACGCCTCGCCGGGCATTGCCTACACGAGCCCGCCGATCTATGCCGCGCCCGTCTATGACGCGCCGCCTGTGTATGCCGAGCCGTCCGTTGCCTATGCGCAACCGCAATCGCAGCTTGAATCGCAGCCGCAATACGCGCCCGTGCAGTACGAGGCCGCGCCCAAGGTCAGCGCCGCCCAGGCCAGCGCCACCGCCGATTGCCAGCGTTGGGCCATGAATCAAAGCGGCTATAACCCGGCCACCATTTCGCAATGGACGACGCAAGTGATGGTGGATTCGTACAACCATTCGCTGGATTCGTGCATGACCAGCCGGGGTTACCGAAGTCAATAAAGCGTGTCAGCGCGCACGTTGCCGCCAACCGCGCCACGCCAGCGCCAGCCCGGCGATCAGCGATGCCGTCGCCGGCAACACCCAGACAAAGCCTGACGACGTATAGACCACTTGGTCCACGGGATCGTAATCGCGACCTAATTCGTTGAAGTCCCACTTCCAATAGAACGCATACCAGGCGTAGTAGAAGAAGGCGGACAGCCCCAGGCACAGTACGGCGCCGACGCGCGCCCGCCACGGGTGGCGCGCGGCGCCCTTCCCGCCCGATCGCCTTGCAACGCGTGCCCCCCAGGCCGCAATGGCCAGCAGCGCCAACACCACGGCTCCCGCGCTAATCCACATCTTGCGCCTCCAACGCTGCCAGGCAAGCGTCGGCCTCGGCCCATTGCTTTTCGCTGAAGACCTGCACGCCGGCGCCGATCAGCAATTCGGCCGTGATGCCCACGCCCTTTTTTCGCTGACCCGAGTAATGGCCGTCATACACATAGCCGCTGCCACACGACGGGCTGCCTTCTTTCAGCACCGCGATGCGAATGCCGCGCTGTCGCGCCACGGACAAGGCCGCATGGCCGCCTTGCACGAATGGCTGGGTGACGTCGTCTCCTGTCACGGCAATCACGCGCGCGCCGCCGGCCAACACATCGGCGGCCCGCTTGCCCGGCTCGATCTCGGCGGGCGGGCGCGGGGTAGCCATGCCGCCCGCGACTTCGGGACACACCGCCACCACCCGCCCTTCCTCGCGCCAGCGAGCCAGGACGGCGTCATCGATGGGCACCGCGCGTCCGTCATAGCGCACGGGGTTGCCTAACAGGCAGGAGCTGATCAACACGTATTGCATAGCGACATCAAACTGGGCTGGGCTTGGAAATTAGCAGCCCTGAATCATAGACCAGCAAGCACGCGCGTCAGTCACGCCCCGACATCAACGCGTGTATCCACGCCCGCAAGCCAGGGTCACGCAGTTCCAACACGTCGAACAAACCCAGCGCGCGCAGGGCCGGCAGCGCATCTTGAATGTCGCGCCGCGCTGCGGCCACCGCCTCTGGCGATGCATTGGCATCGGTGCATACGCGCGCGTTCGCCAGAAACGCACCCACGGTGCCCTTGCGCACCGGCACGCCGTTGAATTCACTGTGGTTCATGCCGTCCGGCAATATGTCTTTGGCTTGCATGCTTGGCTCCTGATAGTGAGGCACAAGCGTTACGATAGCGGCATCACGTTGGCGTTACTGCGGGGTTTTGGCCAATGAATACCGTGTTTCTGCCATCGTCGCCTGCCACCTGTTGATATGACGACTCCCTTGCTGCCCCCCGAACAGGCCCAATCGACTCGCGGCCCGGCGCTGATCGCCGTGCGCCGCGACGACGGCCTGCTGCGCGACACCGCCATGCACCAGCATGCGCGCGGCCAATTGCTGGGCGCCTATCGAGGCTTGCTGACGGTGTATGCGGGCGCGCGGCAATGGGTGGTGCCGGCCGCCCATGCCGTGTGGATTCCGCCCGACCAGCCCCATGGGTTGAGGTCGCATGGGCCGTACGCGGGCTATAGCGCCTACCTGAGTCCTGCGGCCTGCGCGGGCTTGCCCACCACTGCCCATGTGCTGCAAACATCAGCCTTGCTGCTGGCTGCCGTGGACCGCGCCGCATCGTGGAATGGCAATGAGACCGTCGCCGCGCGCATCCGCGTGCAAGAACTGATTCGGGACGAAATACGCACACTACCCTCGACAGGCCAGGCGCTGATTCTGCCTGACGACCCACGCTTGCAACGGCTGGCGGTATCTATTTCGGATCACCCCTCGGACACCCGGTCATTGGATGCCTGGGCGGCGCAGGTCGGCATGGCGCCGCGCACTTTGGCGCGCCGTTTCCTGGCGGAAACCGGCCTGCCCCTGGGCGCATGGCGGCAGCAGGCCCGCCTGATGCGGGCGCAGGAGATGCTGGCGGCGGGGAGTGCCGTGACGACGGTGGCGTTGGAACTGGGCTACGACAACATCAGCGCATTCATCGCCATGTTCAAACGCGAAGTCGGAATCACGCCGGGCCGCTTTCGCGGCCCGGTGCTGTAAACCCGATCAGGATTCCTTGGCCGCCGTCTTGCGAGGGCTGCGGGTACGCGACGCGGTCTTGCGGGCAGGCTTGGCAGGCGCCTCGGCCTGCGGTTCAGCAGCCGGTGCCGATGCCGCCGCTTCGGTTGCCGACGGTTTCGTTGCCGTCGCTCCCCTAGCCGTCGACTTGGTCGCCACCGATTCCGTTGTCACGGCCGGGGCAGCGCGACCCGCGTCCGATTCGCCCGACTTGGCCTTCGTGGTCTTGCTGGCGGCACGGGCGCGCTTGGCCGGGGCTGCCGGAGCAGGTTCCGCCGCCGGCCTGGCGTTTGCGCCTGCGAACGGGTCGGCCACTTTGGCGGGCGCCTTGTCGGCTGCCTCGCGGCGCGTCTCCGCGGGGGGCTCAACGAACGTCCATTCCGCGATATTCACGGCAGGCAGCGGCTGGCGCGCTTGCGGCAAGGGCGTCGGCATGGGCGGCAGGCGCGACGGCTGGACAGGCTTGGGCGCTTGAGCGCGCGCCAGGGCATCCGCGCGCATGGACTCCAGTTTGGCGACTTCCCGAGCAAGCGCCTTGGCGGTTTCCTCGTCGGCCTCGGCTTGCTTGTCGACCTGGGCTTGCTGGTTCGCCTGGCGTTCGGCCTGGGCTGCGCCCTGGAACGATACGGGCGGCGTAGTGGCTGCCGTAGTGGCCGGCGCAGTGGCCGGCGTAAATGCGCCCTCTTGAGTCCGCTCTTGGGTCCGCTCTTGGGTCCGCCGCTCTCGGGTCCGCTCTTGCGCCCGATCCTGCACACCCTCGGGTGCTGCGACCAGATCCGCCACCTGCGCGTCCGGCGCAGCGTCAGACGGCGCGGCGACCGCCGCTTCGCCCGCGCCTTGCTCAACCGCGTGGTTGGCGCCTCGGCCGGATCCGCCCGACTTGCGGCCACCGCGCGATCTACGGGCAGGCCGGGAGCTGGTTTCTTCCTGCTCCGCGCCAGCTTGGGTATCGTCAACATCCACCTGCGCCGCCTCGGCCGACTGTCGGCCCTGCCCGGAACGAGACCTACCCTGGCCGCCCGCGCGGTTCACTTCCGGCGCGCCATCAATGCTGTCGCGATACACATAGGTGCCAGACTTCTCTTCGCGGCCCACTTCCAGGAAGCCGCGCGACTGGGCTTCGTCCAGCAGGTTGCCGAAGGCGCGAAAGCCGTAGTACGACTCGTTGAAATCCGGCTTGCGGCGCTTCAACGCATCTTTCAATGCCGACGCCCAGATCTTGCCGCTGTCGCCGCGTTCGGCCATCAGCGCCTCGAAGGTCTCGACGACCATGTCCACGGCCTGGGTCTTGCGCGCTTCCAGTTCTTCCTTGCGGCGGCGTTCTTCGTCCGGCGTGCGGCGCTGGCCGGTGCCGGCAGCGGCGCCGCCACGGTTGTCGCGGCGGGCGTCGGCGGTGCGCTGGCCTTCGCGCGCCAGGTCGTCATAGAAGATGAATTCGTCGCAGTTGGCAATCAGCAGGTCGGACGTGGATTGCTTCACGCCGACGCCGATCACCTTCTTGTTGTTCTCGCGCAGCTTGGACACCAGGGGCGAAAAGTCGGAATCGCCGCTGATGATCACGAAGGTATTGACGTGCGACTTGGTATAGCAGAAGTCCAGCGCGTCCACGACCAGCCGGATGTCGGCCGAATTCTTGCCCGATTGGCGCACGTGCGGAATTTCGATCAGCTCGAAATTGGCCTCGTGCATGGGGGCCTTGAATTCCTTGTAGCGTTCCCAGTCGCAATAGGCTTTCTTGACGACGATGCTGCCCTTGAGCAACAGGCGTTCCAGCACGGGCCGGATGTCGAATTTCTGGTATTTGGTGTCCCGCACACCCAGCGCCACGTTCTCGAAGTCGCAGAAAAGCGCCATGCTGACGTTTTCGTTGGGGGTAGTCATATTCTTCTCCAAAGCGAGGCGGCCACGTACTTCGGGCCGCCAGATAGCGCTCATGATATACATATCCGGCTTTGGTCCCCCATCCCTACCTGAGCAGCCGCACAATTTCACCCGCGCGGCGGCATGACCTGGCCCCGTTTCTGACGCCCCCGACCGCCTTCCTGACGACTTGCCTAAGCCGGCGCTTACCGGCCCTTTCGCCCCGCTTTCCGGCGGATTGACTTGGGCGCGCGCTGGCTAGAATTCCCGAAAATCCGGCATTCCGGCTCGGCGTGCCATCCCCTTCGGGCAAGATCCATGAATCCGTCTACCCTCATCGGCGCCGCCGTCGGCCTGCTTACCCTTGTTATCGTCGTGGCGCTGTCCGCCACCAACGCCAGCATGTACGTCAACCTGCCGGGTCTGGCCATTGTGCTGGGCGGCACCTGCGCCGCGCTGTTCATCGCCTACCCGCTGTCGGAAGTGCTGCGGATCTTCAAGCTGGTCCGCACGGTGTTCCGTAATGATCAGCACGACCAGCAGCGCGACATCGAAGAACTGGCGACGATGGCGCAACTGTGGATGAACACCGACGTCCACAAGGTCGAGCAGGAACTCAAGAAGGTGTCGAACCCCTTCCTGCGCACCGGCGTGCAGTTGATCATCGACAACACGCCCGAAGACCAGATCATTGAAGTGCTGCAATGGCGCGTGGCGCGACTGCGCGCCCGCGAGCAGGCCGAAGCGCAGATGTTCCGCGTCATGGCCACGTTCGCACCGGCCTTCGGCATGCTGGGCACGCTGATCGCCTTGATCAACATGATGGCGGTGCTGGGCGACGGCAGCATGACCACAATCGGCCAGCACCTGGCCGTGGGTCTGATGACCACGTTCTACGGCATTTTGCTGGCCAACCTGATCTGCAAGCCGATCGCGCTGAAGCTTGAACGCCGCACCGCGCGCCGCGTGGAATCCATGAACATGGTGCTGCAAGGCATTTCGATGATGTGCGAAAAGCGCGGCCCGGCCGTGGTGCGCGAAACGCTGAATTCCTTCGTGCTGCACATCGAAGACGAAATCTACGACGGCGGCGTGGCGGCCGCGCCCGCGTCCAAAGCCAAGGCGGCCGCGCCGGCCAAGGGCCCCGCGAAGGGCGGCCAGGCTGGCGTCAACGCCCCCGTCTCCATCAGCCGCCCAGCCGCCACGCGTCAATGAGCCTGATTTCCCCTTCCCTGGCGCAGCGGATCGAACTGGCCCGCCAGGCCCAACTGCGCGCCCAGAAAGCCGCGGACACGAACGCCTGGCGTCCCAGCAAGACCGACCGCAAGGACCGCTACGCCCGCTGGCACGTCGAAGAAACGGTGGAGCAGGACGCCGAGAACTGGCTGCTGAGCTACCTGGACCTGATCACCCTGCTGCTGGCGATGCTGGTCGTGATGCTGGCGGTGTCGCGCCTGCATGGCCTGGGCGCTGAAGCCTCTGACAAACCCATCGAACTGGTCGGCACGCTGGCGACCGCCGGCTTGCCCAAGTACGACGGTGAATATTCGGAGTTCGACGCCGTCGCCATCCCCGCCAGTTGGGCCGAACCGCCCGCGCCCCCGGCAGCCGCCGTCCAGAGCGCCGAGGCCGCGCCGGTCGAAGACGGCGTGAAGGTGGCCGACGCCGCCCCGCCGCTGGTCGCGCCGTCCAAGGAATCCCTGGGACTGGACGACCTGGGCAAGTCGGTGGATGTGATCATCAACGAACAATCCGTGAGCTTTCGGATCAGCAACGAATTGCTGTTCCCCTCGGGTCAGGCCACCCTCAGCCCGTCCGGCCTGGACGTGATCAAGCGCCTGGCGACCATTCTGAACAAGAACGGGCACCCGGTGTCCGTGGAAGGCCACAGCGACCCGGTGCCGATCCAGACGCGCCAGTTCGCCTCTAACTGGGAACTGTCGACCAGCCGCGCCACCAGCGTGCTGCGTGAACTGGTGCGCGACGGCGTGTCCCCCGACCGCCTGCGCGCGGTGGGCTATGCGGAAACGCGCCCGATCGAATCCAACGACACCCCGGCCGGCCGGGCCGCCAACCGCCGTGTCGAGCTGATCATGGACATCGCGCCGAAACAGGCGCCCACGAAGAAGGCGCAGGCGCCCGCCGAGCCGTCGACGCCCCAGGCGGACACGGCACCGGCGCGGTCCTGAGCGGGCAACCCCGCAACGCTGAGTGCGGGCGACATCACAACAATCAGCACGAGGCTTGTGTCGCCCCAGGGTGGATAAAGGCGTCACGGTCAGGCTGGCGGGGTGCTGGGCAAGGGCGGTAAGCTTCGCCCAATTGCCCCACCGCTCGAACCAGGAAACGCCATGTCCTATATGTTGTTGATCGTTGAACCGGTAGGCCAGCGCGCCCAGCGCACGCCGGACGAAGGCCGCGAGGCCTATGCGCAGATGGTGCGCTACGCCGAAGGCCTGAAAAGCCGTGGCCTGCTCGTCAGCGCCGAATCATTGAAATCGGAATCCGAAAGCGTCCGCCTGCAAATCCGCGACGGCGAACGGTCGCTAATGGACGGGCCATTCGCCGAAGCCAAGGAAATGATCGGCGGATTCTTTCTGTTGACCTGCGACACCCGCGAAGAGGCGCTGGCGCTAGCCGCCGAATGCCCCGCCGCCCAATGGGCAACCGTAGAAGTCCGCGAACTTGGGCCCTGCTTTATGTAGAAGCATGGCCGGCTCCTGGCCACCCACCGCAACGCGGGTTGCACAAGTGACGGCATATTCCTAGAATGCCTTCACTGAATGCATCGGGAGCACCCGCATCATGCCTATGTTGACCGTGAGAAATATCTCTGAAGAAGTGCACCGCGCCCTGCGCGTGCGCGCCGCCCAGCATGGCCGAAGCACCGAAGCCGAGGTCCGCGCCATTCTTGAAGACGCCGTCAAGCCTGAAGGGCGCGTCAAGCTGGGCTCGTTGCTTGCGCAGATCGGCCGCCAGGCCAAGCTCACCGACGAGGAAGCCGCCTTGTTCGACCAACGCGACAAGGCGCCCGCCGCCCCACCGAGGTTTGAATGATTCTGCTGGACACCAATGTCATCTCGGAGCCGCTGCGCCAGGCGCCCGCCGACGCCGTCATCGAATGGATAGACCGGCAGCCCCTGGAAACCTTGTTTCTTTCCGCCGTCACCGTCGCTGAATTGCGCTTTGGCGTGGCCTGCATGCCGGTGGGCAAACGGCGCGACGCCTTGCATGCAGACCTGGAACAGCGCGTCCTGGCCTTGTTTGCTGGGCGCATCCTGGCTTTCGATACCGCCGCCAGCCTGGAGTACGCCGCGCTGATGGCGCGTGCGCGGGCCTCGGGCCAGGCCATCGGCGGGCCAGATGGCTACATTGCCGCCACCGCCGCCGCGCACGGCATGAGCGTCGCGACCCGGGACGTGGCGCCCTTTGAAGCCGCCGGGGTTTCCGTCATCAACCCTTGGGGCGCGCATCCACCGCACTAGTAATTACCCTGGTTTCGCGACATTGCTGTCGATCTGACCGTCTTCCATTCGTCGTCCCCCTACAAGCCCCCGAAGATTCACCCCGGATCGGGCGGCGAAGTCCCAATCCAAGGAGAGACTCGGATGCGTTTCATGATGATTGTGCGGGCCACGCCCGATAGCGAAGCCGGCCTGATGCCGGACGACAGCCTGCTTGCCGCGATGGCGACCTACCACGAAGCGCTGGTCAAGGCCGGCGTGCTGCTGGACGCCAATGGCTTGAAGCCCACGTCTCAAGGCTGGCGCGTGCAATACGCGGACGGCCAACGCCAGGTGGTGGACGGTCCTTTCGCGGAAACCAAGGAACTGATCGCGGGCTACACCCTGATTCAGGTGCGCTCGCGCGAAGAAGCCATGCAATGGGCGATGCGCTTTCCGCAACCCTTCCCCGGCCAAAACTGCGCCATCGAAGTGCGCCAGTTGTACGAACTGGACGACTTCGAACCCAGCCAGCAAGTGGAACGCTTTCGCGACATGCCCAGCGCCAGCCACTGATATTCAGGAGACAAGGCCATGCACAAGCAGATTTTCGTCAACATCGCCATCAACGATATGCAGAAGTCGCAGGACTTCTTCAAAAAGCTGGGTTTCACCTTCAACCCCGATTTCACCAACGAGCAAGGCGCCTGCATGGTCATCAGCGATGACATCTACGCCATGCTGCTGACGCGTGACTTCTTCCAGGGCTTTACCGGCAAACCGCTGGTGGACGCCAAAGAGGCAACCGAAGTCCTGATCTGCCTGTCTTGCGAAAGCCGCGCCGAAGTCGACGATCTGGTCGCCCGCGCGCGGGCCGCCGGCGGCGCCGTGCCGCGCGAGCCGCAAGACCACGGCTTCATGTACGCGCACGGCTTCGAAGACCTGGACGGCCACATCTGGGAACTGGTCCACATGGCGCCCGGCGAGGTTCCCGCGGCATGACGCAGGCGGCCACGCATCGAGCCATCGAGGCGGTCTGGCGGATCGAGGCCGCCAGCGTCATCGCTGGCGTCGCGCGCCTGGTGCGCGACGTCGGGCTGGCCGAAGAACTGGCGCAGGATGCGCTGGTGACCGCCCTGGAACGCTGGCCGCAGACCGGCGTGCCGGACAACCCGGGAGCCTGGCTGATGACCACCGCAAAGAACCGTGCCCGCGACCGCTTGCGGCTGGATGCGCTGCACACCCGCAAGCACGAGCAGATCGGCCACGAACTTGAAGCCTTGCACGCGGACGTAGAGCCCGACTTTGTCGACGCGCTGGACGCCGCACGGCAGGACGACATCGGCGACGACCTGCTGCGCCTGGTGTTCACCGCCTGCCATCCGGTGCTGTCCACCGATGCCCGGGTGGCGCTCACGCTGCGCCTGCTGGGCGGGCTGTCCACCGCCGAGATCGCCCGTGCGTTTCTGGCATCGGAATCCACCATTGCCCAGCGCATCGTGCGCGCCAAGCGCAGCTTGACCGCCGCGAATGTGCCGTTTGAAGTGCCCGATGCCAAGGACCGCGCCGCGCGCCTGGCGTCGGTGCTGGAAGTCATCTACCTGATCTTCAATGAAGGTTATTCGGCGACCTCGGGCGACGACTGGATGCGCCCGGCGCTGTGCGACGAAGCCCTGCGGCTGGGCCGCATCCTGGCCGAACTCACGCCGGACGATGCGGAAGTGCACGGTCTGGTGGCGCTGATGGAACTGCAAGCCTCGCGCCTGCATGCGCGCACGGATGCCGACGGCAAACCGGTGCTGCTGATGGACCAGGACCGCAGCCGCTGGGCCCCCTTGCTGATCCGGCGCGGCTTGGCCGCGTTGACCCGCGCCGCCGCGCTAGGCGGGCCGCCTGGCCCCTATGTCTTGCAAGCTGAACTGGCCGCCTGCCACGCGCGCGCGGCCACGCCGCCCGACACCGACTGGCCACGCATCGTGGCGCTTTACGACGCGCTGGTGCAATTGACGCCCTCGCCCGTGGTGGCGTTGAACCGCGCGGTGGCCGTGGGTATGGCGTTCGGGCCGCAGGCGGGCTTGGACCTGGTCGACGCGCTGGCAAGCGAGCCCGCCCTGGCCAACTACCACTGGCTGCCCAGCGTGCGCGGCGACCTGCTGGCCAAGCTGGGGCGCAACGCCGAAGCACGTACAGAATTCGAGCGCGCGGCCGGCATGACCCGCAACGCCCGCGAACGCGAACTGCTGTTGGCGCGCGCCCAGGCGATGCAGGCGTAGGTGGTTTAAATTCCACGCATGGGTTCCCTGCCTGCCGCCTTATCCGATTCCGACGCCGATGCCGGCGCTTCCGTCTTGACGGGCGTGCCGGCGGCGTTCGACCATCCCAACGACCGCGCCGAATTTCGCCGCGCGGCGCATCAGCCCGGCGTGGAGCTGTACCGCGCCCACATCATCCGCCACGCCTTCGAACCGCACACGCACGAAGCCTATGGCCTGGGCGCCATCGAATCCGGCGTCGAACGGTTTCGCTATCGGGGCGCCGATCACCTGGCGCCGTCCGGCTCGGTCGTGCTGATGAACCCCGACGAACTGCACACCGGCCGCGCCGAAACGGAAGGCGGCTGGCGCTATCGCATGGTGTACATCGACCCCGACGTGGTGGCGCGTGTATCAGGCGAAGCCGGGTGGTGGTTCGACACGGCCGTCGGCCATGACGTCGCCAGCGCACAGCGCGTCACCGCCCTGCTCGACTCCTTGTGGCAGGCGCGTGAACCCCTAGCCTTCGACAGCGCACTCTACACGCTGCTCAGCGAATTCCGCCGCCACGCCCAGGTGCCGCGCGATGCGCCGCCCGAGGGCGCGCCGCGTTTTGCGCCGGTCGTCGACTACCTGCGCGCGAACCTGTCGCGCCGCCTCACGCTGGATGAACTGGCGGCGGTGGCGGGGCTGAGCCCCTTTCATTTCCTGCGGCGCTTTCAGTCGCACTACCACGCCACGCCCCAGCAGATGCTGATGGCCTTGCGGCTGTTTGAAGCCAAGCGGCTGTTGGCTGCGGGCATCCCGCCCGCTCAGGCGGCGCTGGCGGCCGGCCTGACCGACCAGGCGCACCTGACGCGGGCGTTTTCGCGCCGCTACGGCGTCACGCCCGCCCGCTATCAGAAGCAGGTGCGTGGGTAGGCTCACCACACCGCAATCTGGTACAAGAATCGCCCCGCTCGCGCCGCTAGACTGCCCGCATCGATACGCAGGAGCATGGCATGTGGGCAGGAACCCTTTACGCGCTGGCCGCTGGCTTGATGTGGGGGCTGGTGTTCGTGGGGCCGTTGTTGCTGCCGGAATACCCGGCCGCGCTGCAATCGGTGGCGCGCTACCTGGCGTTTGGCTTGATCGCGCTGCCGTTGGCGTGGCTGGACCGCAATCGGCTACGGCAGTTGCGCCGCGCCGACTGGATCGAGGCGCTGAAACTCGCCGCCATCGGCAACCTGCTGTACTACCTGTGCCTGGCCAGCGCCATCCAGCGCGCGGGCGGCCCCGTGCCCACGATGATCATCGGCACGCTGCCGGTGGTGATTGCCGTTTGCGCCAACCTGCGCAACGCGCGCCGCGACGGCAAGCTGCCATGGAAGCGGCTGGCGCCATCGCTGGCTCTGATTGCGCTGGGCATTGGCTGCGTCAACCAGGTAGAGCTGCAAGCGCTGCGTCAGGACGCGGACGCCGACTTATCGCGCTACGCCGTGGGCGCCCTGCTGGCGCTGGCCGCCGTCGCCTGCTGGACCTGGTATCCCCTGCGAAACGCCGACTGGCTGCGGGCGCACCCCGACCGCAGCCCCAGCACCTGGGCCACCGCGCAGGGCGTGGCCACCCTGCCGCTGGCGCTGGCGGGCTACGCCGTGCTCTGGGCAGGCATGGCCGCTACCGGCAGCCCGTTCGACATGCCGCTGGGACCGCGCCCCGACGTATTCCTGGGCCTGATGATCGCCATCGGCCTGTTCGCGTCCTGGCTGGGCACGCTGTGCTGGAACGAGGCCAGCCAACGCTTGCCCACCGCCCTGGCCGGCCAGCTTATCGTCTTTGAAACACTGGCCGCGCTGGCCTACGCCTTCATTCTGCGCGGCACCATGCCGCAACCGCTGACCTTGGTTGGCATCGCGTGCCTGATGGTGGGCGTGCTGCGCGCGGTGCGCGTCAAGCCGGTGCCGGTGCCCACGCCGCTATAGCCGGGCCGCCCGAACTCGCCGTAGACCGGCGGCAATCACCAAGCCCCCCAGCCCCGCCGCCAACACCACATACGACGCGGCCCCCCATCCGTAGCGGTCTATCACCCCGCCCACGGTGACCGGCCCGATCACCTGGCCCAGGTTGCTGCCCTGCATCACCAGCCCGACCGACGCCGCCGTCAGCGCGGGGCGTGGCGCGACCAGCGGCGCGGTGCCCAGCAACGTGGCGGGGATCAGGCCGCCCACCGCCGAGAACAGCACGCACAGCAGGAAGGTCGGCATGGCCGGCAACACGGATTGGAAGATCAGCAGTGCCACCAGGCCCATCGTGGCGCTGGCGCAGGCGATCAGGGTGGATCGCCGCCAGCCGCGCGCCAGCAGCACGCCCGCGCCCAGATTGCCGATGATGTTGGCGGCGCTGGCGATGGCGCTGTACAGGCCGGCTTGCGCCAGGGTCAGGCCCAGTTGTTCCATCAACAGCACCGGCAGGAATGTGAACAGCGCGAAGAACATCAGGCTGTAAAGCGTGAACGACAGGGCCAGCAATACCGGCCCGGCCGCGCCCAGCGTATCGACGGTGTCCTGCCGCAAGCCGCGCCAAGACAGCGATGCCGAGGCCGTGGATTCCCCCACGGGCACCAACGCCGCCACGCTTGCCAGCGCCACGGCCACCGCCGCGCCCGCGCACCACCAATAGGCCTGCCAGTGGTCAAACGCCTGCGAGGCCAGCATCGCGACGGCCATGCCGGTCGGCATGTAGCAGCTCCAGAGCGCAAAGGCGAAATCCCGGCCGGATGCCGACACCATGCGCTGCAAGGCTGCGGGGCCGGCCACGGTAATCATCAGGAAACCCAGGCCCTCGACCACGCGGGACGCCAGCAGCAGCCCGTAGCTGGGCGCCATGGCGCCCATGGCCGTGCCCAGCGCCGTGGCGAGCAAGCCCAGCAGCAGCATGCGCCGCGCGCCGAAACGCGCGATCACGCCGCCTGCGGCAATACCGCCCACCACGCCCAAAAGAGAAAACACCGCGGTCAGCGTGCCGATCGACGCCAGGTCCAGGCCCATGTCCTGGCGCAACAAGGGCGCGGCGATGATCACCTTGCCCACCTGCAACGACGCCACCACGCCGGCGCCCACAATAGCCAGCACCCCGGTCCAACGGGTTTCACCCTGATTCATTGCTGCCTCGATACCCATGCGATGGTCGCCAGCATGCCCGCTGGAAGCGATCTTGAGAAGTGATAAATTTTCGATAAAAATGATCGACAAAATAGATCACTGAATCGACCAGCCCGCCCGATGATAGACGCCCTGACCCTGGACCAATTGCGCGTGTTTGCCGCCGTGGCCGACGCCGGCAGCTTTCGCGCCGCCGCCCGACGCCTGTCGCGCGTGCAATCGGCCGTCAGCCACGCCATCGCCAATATGGAACAGCAGTTGGGCGTGACGCTGTTCGACCGCGCCGGCCATCGCCCGGTGATGACGCCGCAAGGCCAGGCACTGCTGGCCAATGCCCGCGACATTCTGCTGCGCGTGGACGCCATGCGCGCGCGGGCGCAAGGCATGGGCACGGGTGTCGAACTTGAGCTTTCGCTGGTGGTGGATACCCTATTTCCGATCGCCACGGTGGGCTCGGCGCTAAAGACCATGCGCGACTTGTATCCCATGGTGGCCACGCGCGTGGCGGTCTTGCCGCTGGGTGGACCGATTGATGCGCTGCTGTCGGGCAGCCATACGCTGGGCATCATTGCGGGCGAACATTTTCGCCATCCGCGCATCACCGTGCAGGCCTTGTCGTCGGTGCAGATGGTGGCGGTCGTGAGCGCCGGCCATCCACTGGCGCGGCACGCAGCCAGCAACACCGCGCTGGGCGCGCCGGAATTGGCCGACCATTTGCAGATTGTGCAGTCCGATCCGTCCAGCTTGAGCGAGGGGCGCGACTTTGCGGTGCTGTCGCCACAAACCTGCCGCGTCAGCGGCCAGGACACCAAGCATGCCTTGATTGTGGCGGGCCTGGGTTGGGGCCGACTGCCGCTCTGGCAAGTGGAGCACGACCTGGCCGAAGGCAGATTGGTGCGCCTGCCCACGCACAGCCTGGGGCGCGGCAGCCAGGTCGCCACCGAGACGTACCTGGCGCACCGCATCGACATGCCGCTGGGTCCGGCCGCGCGCGCGTTTGCGGAAGCGCTGAGGGCCAGCGCCTAAGCATTGCGCCTACGTATTGCGCCTAAGCATCGCGCCTACTCGCCAAGCCGCAAGCTCCGCCTGCGACACCTATCGCCCCCTAGGCCTTGCGATCCCCCCGCGCGGGCGCTTGCGCATAGCTCACCCCCATACCCGCGCGCACATCATTCTGAATGCCATAGGGCGCGATCGGATAGCGCAAGCCGTTGGCGGCCAAGGCCTTCATGCCCTCGATGGCAATCGGCAGATAGCGCGGTGGCAAGGCCATCAGCATTTCTTCATCGGGCACGCCGCCGTAGCGGCGTTCGGCGAAACAGGGCAAGGACAAGCTCGGTTCGCCTGTGGCAAGCGCCCGTCCCCAGGAATCCGCACAGGCGGTTTCGCCCACCACGCTGAAGTCAAAGCGCCGATAGTTCTTCCACTGCAAGCCATTGATAAGAATGATCATCTGCCCCGGCGTGGCATACACCAGGCAGATGTCGGGCGGGTTCAGCCGGCCCGAGGCCAGCGGCGACACCACCAAGCCCCGGTACTTGCCCGCGGGCACACAGGACAGCGCTTCCTGGCGCGCACGCGCGTCGGCTTCGGTGGCATGCCATACGCCCACGTAGTCCTTGCCGCTTTTCCAGGCTTCGTCCTGCGGGCCAAGACCTATCACCGCGCGGCATTGCGACCCGACAAGATCATCGCCCGTGATGCCCACCGTCCAGCCTAGCCGCGCCGCCATGCCGACGATCTGGTCGGTGGTGTGCGTGGCCTGCGGTCGACGCAAGCCCTTCACGCCGGCCATGTCCGCTTCGTTCTCGAACAGCTTCATGCCGATGACCGTGGTCTTCAAGCGCAGCAGCTTGTTCAGGTCGTCCACCAGTTGCGGCCAGTTCAAGGCCGCGTCTTGCGTTGTCTCTTCCATACCTGTCCTTTGGACTGTTGTGCGCGGCGTCTGCCGCGATGGGAATTCGTGCCGGCGAGTTGGGCGCGGCTTGATCGCCTGCTGCCCAATCGCTGATCAGCCGTAAGCATGCACCAATCCGCCCATGCATGAAACACGCAGACCCAGGGTCAGGGTGTGCGCCCAATGCCGCCTGGCGCTTGCCGCTGCAACATCGCAAACATAGCCTGAACCGGCGCGCTGTCCGCCGCCTGCGCGGACGCTGCCAACCCGAATGACCGGTACAGCGGCGCGGCGAGTCGCAGCACACGCAAGCCGCGACGGTTCTCAGGCAAGGTCAACGCGGGCACCAGCGACACACCCACGCCTTCGCGCACCAGCGCAAACGTGCTGCTCCAGTCGCGCACCGTAGCGCGCACGTCCGTGATCATCACGCCCTCGCCATTCGCCACGCTTTGCGCATGCACGCTGCATCCGCCCGTGGCCAGCACGAATGGCTGCCCGGCAAGCTCGGCCAGATTGATGGCGTTGCCGGCGCGCGCCAGCGGATGCGCGGCGGGCAGCACGGCCAACCATTCATCCTCGCCAAGCGGGCACACGTGCCGGTCGGGCGCGGCGTTCAGCACCACGCCCACATCCACGGTGTTGGCCGCCAGCAGCGTTTCGACTTCATCATCGCTGGCTTCCAGGGAAACGACATCGATGGCCGGATGCAATTGCCGAAAGCGCCGCAACACGGGCGGCAGAATCGTCGAGAACACCATCGGAAAACTGGCCAGCCGCAAGGTGCCGCGCGCTGCACCGCGCGCGTCTTGCGCCATACCCTGTATGCGTCGCAGCGCATCCAGCATGACGCGCGCCTCGTCCGCCACGCGCAGCCCCAATGCGGTTGGCAACGTCTGCCGGCGTTCGCGGGTGAAGAGCGGCGCACCCAGCGTGTCCTCCAGGTTGGCGATGGCCTGGCTGGCGCCGGACTGGGTCATGCCCACCTCGGCCGCCGCGTGCGTGATGTTGCCGGCGTCGGCCACCGCCAGCACCAGGCGCCAATGCATCAGGTTCATCATGGCATTAGCTCTTCTTATTTCACATTTTTGAAGAAGTAATTTTACGCATGCCTCGGGCGGGCTCAAGCTGAACGCCTTGTTGAATCAGGAGTGACCGATGAAGCTGTATTACGCCCCCGACACCTGCTCCC
The DNA here is from genome assembly GCF_038594925.1 of Achromobacter sp. JD-1. Taxonomy (NCBI): domain Bacteria; kingdom Pseudomonadati; phylum Pseudomonadota; class Betaproteobacteria; order Burkholderiales; family Alcaligenaceae; genus Achromobacter; species Achromobacter sp. JD-1. The sequence goes on from NZ_JBCGCS010000014.1 coordinate 29,656, forward strand.
TATCGCCGCACATCGTGCTGCGCGAACTGGGCCTGCCCTTCACGCTGGTGCGCGTGAACAACCAGACCAAGCGCACAGAAGACGGCGGCGATTTCCTGGCGATCAACCCCAAGGGCTACGTCGCCGCCCTGCAACGTGACAACGGGCAGGTGCTGACAGAGGGGCCGGCCATCGTGCAGTACCTGGCCGACTTGAAGCCGGAAGCCGGATTGGCGCCGGCCAACGGCACGTGGGAGCGCAGCCGCTTGCAGGAATGGCTGAACTTCATCAGCACCGAAATCCATGGCGGCTTTGGCCCGCTGTTCAACCGCGCGCTGCCGCCCGCTGCACGCCAGTGGTGGCAGGCGCGGTTGGAAAAACGGCTGGACTATGTGGCGGGCGCCTTGCAGCCGCATTCGTATCTGGTCGACGACCGCTTCGGCGTGGCCGACGCCTACCTGTACACGGTCTTGCGCTGGGCCGCGTTCTTCGACATCAGCCTGACGCGCTGGCCTGCTCTGGCGGACTACATGGCCCGCATCGGCGAGCGGCCCGGCGTGCGGGCGGCGTTGGCGGCCGAAGGACTTGCCAGCGGTACGTAATTCCTGACGCGCGCCATCTTGCCGCAAGCGTTGCCGTCGCAGCTCGCCGCCCCGTTCAGCGAAACGCGTCCACACCCCGCATCAACGCCTGCGCCATCTTTGGCTGGCGCAACTGCTCCAACCACCACGTCAGCGCGCGCCCTTCGTGGCCCCCGCGCCACGCCAGGTAAAGCAAGTTGGGTTCACGCGGGGTCTCGGTGCTTTTTTCCACCAATTCGCCGCGCGCCAGCAACGACGCCACGCGATGGCGCGGCACCCAGCCCACGCCCAGCCCGTCGCGCTGCGCCAGAATCTTGGCGCGCATGCTGGGCACGGCCAGCACCGCCTGCCCGCCCACGCGGCCGTAGCCGCGCGCCGCCGCGCCGCGCGATGTGTCCGCGACCACCACGGCGCGATGCTGCTGAATCTGGTCTTGCCGCAAGGGTGTTTTCAGCTTGGCCAGCGGATGGCGGGGCGACACCGCGAACAACCATTCCATCTCCCCCAATTCCGCCCACTGCAGATTGGGCATAGACTGAGGTTCGTTCGTCGCCCCCACGATGAGGTCGGCCCGGCCTTCGCGCAGCGCTTCCCAGGTGCCGCCCAACACCTCTTGCGTCAAGCGCAGGCTTACCCCGGATTCCAGGCGATCAAACGCGCGGATCAAGGGCAGCATCAATTCGAATTCCAGAATTTCGTCGCTGACGATGAGCAGACGGTCTTCCCACCCGTTGGCCACCTGCTTGACCCGCTGCGTCAACCGCGACACGTCCTGCATCAGGCGAGCGGCTTCATCGGCCAGCAACTGGCCGGCTGGCGTCAATTGCAGTCGATAGCGGCGACGATCAAACAGCAAGGCGTCGAATCGCTCTTCCAGTTGGCGCGCCGCGTGAGATACCGACGACGGCGCGCGGCCCAGTTTCACCGCCGCGCGGGACAGGCTGCCGCTGTCCCGGATGGCTTCCAGCAGCGCCAGTTCATTGACCGTCAACATGTGCGATTCCTTCGAACGTGTTCATGCGAAAGATCGTACGACAAAGCGCCAGCCCTGGCGCAACATGGCTACACCTTATCGAACGACTCCCAAGGAGATCACCATGAACCGTTTTGAACACAAGACCGTATTGGTCACCGGCGGCACCAGCGGCATTGGGCTGGCGGCGGCGCAGGCGTTTGCGGCCGAAGGCGCCCGCGTCATCGTCACGGGGCGCGACGAAGCCGCGTTGGAAACCACGCGCGGCGCCCTGGGCGGCAATGCACTGGCGATCCGCAATGTGGCGGGCGCGCCGGGCGCCGCCGCCGCGCTGGCACAAGCACTGAAAGACGCGGACGTGCGCCTGGACGCCGTCTTCTTCAACGCCGGCATCGCCAAGTTCGCCACCTTGGCCGAATCCACCGAAGACCTTTGGGACCAAACCTTCAACACCAATAGCAAGGGCGTGTTCTTTCAGTTGCAAGCGCTGGACCCGCTGCTGAACCCAGGCGCGTCCATCGTGCTGAATGGGTCCATCAGCGCCCACATCGGCATGCCGGCATCCAGCATCTACGGCGCCAGCAAGGCCGCGCTGATCTCATTGGCCAAGACCTTGTCGGCGGAACTATTGCCGCGCGGCATCCGCGTGAACGTGGTCAGCCCCGGCCCGATCTCCACCCCCATCTACGGCAAGCTGGGCCTGGACGCGGAAACCCTGGAGAAGACCGCCGCCGGCATCCAGGCGCAGATCCCGCTGGGCCGCTTTGGCACGCCACAAGAATTGGCGTCGACCGTGCTGCACCTGGCCGCGCCGGAATCCGCGTTCATCGTGGGCACCGAGATCATCGTGGATGGGGGAATGAGTCAGCTCTGACTCATCAGCTCTGACTCATCAGCTCTGACTCATCAGCGCTGCCCCCTCTGCTACGCCCCGATCGAGCGCAATGCGCGCTGACAGATGCGTTCGGTGGCAGCGCCTGGCTTGCCCGCCAGCCATCGCGCGCAGACCTCCCGCACCCAGTCGGGCTGGTCCTTGGCGGTGTCGTTCAACCAGTTGGCCACCGAATCCTGCACGTACACCGAGGGGTCTGCGCGCAACGGCTCCAATAAGGGCAGCGCCATGGCGGGGTCGGCTTTTAGCGCCGCGATGTGCGCGCACCAGACACCGCGCGGGCGCAGGCATTCGCTGGCAAAGCGGCGCACGCGCTCGGAAGGGTCTTGCGTCCAGGGGCGCAATGCCTGAATGGCCGCCGGCAGATCAGCCGTCAGGCGCGGGCGCACCGCCAGCCATGCCCATTCGCGCACGCCGAAATGCGCATCGTCGGCCAAGGGGCGGATCCGCTCAAGCCGCGCGCGCAAGGGCAAGTCCGGCACTGCGCCGATGACGAAGCAGGCCCAGCCGCGCACGGTGTCGGACGCATGCGCGGCAAGCTGCGCTTCGCAATCGGCGCCCAATGCTTGCACCAGAAGTTCGGCGGCCAGCGCCATGCGTTTGGAAATTCCCAGCGCCGCCTGCGCCTGCATCCGCGCGATGGCCTCGGGCCCGGCTTGCGGCGCCGCCGCCTGCATCAGCGCCGCGAAATCCACCGCCAGGCATTCGGTCAGCGTCGTGGCTGGCGCGCCCGCATTCAGTTGCGCCAGTCGCGCGGCGGGGATGTCCTTGACGCCACGCCCGCTGGGTTTGGCGGTGGGTGATTTTTTGGCGGTGGGCATGTTGGCGGTGGGTGATCTGGCGGTGCGTGATTCGGCGGCGGGTGGTTTGGCTGTACTCATGACTGCCTCTGCGCGATAGCGGCGCGGCCGGCATCGGTGCCGCGCCAGACGCGTGCCAGCAATCCGCTTAGTTGTGTCTTGTCCGCCGCGCTCAACTTGCCGAACAGCGACGCGATCCAGGCCGTGTGCTCGTCGAACAACTGCGCCGCCGCAGTCTTGCCCTTGGGGGTCAAGGTCACCATGATCTTGCGACGATCGCCCTGGCCCGCCTGGCGAAGCACATAGCCGTCCCGCGCCAAGCCATCGAGCAGGCCCGTGATGGTGGCGCGCGTAACGCCCGCCCCGTCCGCCAACTGATGCGGCGACAAGCCATCGGTCTGCTCGTGCAACAGAAACAGCAGCACGAACTTGCCTTCCGACAATTGCCGGGGCGCCAGGCGCGCCGCGCAATCGCGGTCGATGGCATTGGCCAGCGACAACAGCTGAAAGCACAGTCCCATATCGTCGGCCGAGGCCAGGCCGCGCCGCGCGGCTTCGTCCAGCAGCGCGTGATGTTTGGGTTCAAGCATAGGGAGGTCGGGAGGCAAGGCGAGATTCCTGGTTCAATTCACGGGCAGATAGTAAGGCACCTAATTATAGGAAGGCAAGGCGGGGCGTTGGCCGCCGATATTCCCCGCGATCCACCACGAGCCCCCTGCCGCTATCATCCCGATCTTCCCCCCAAGCGATCCGCCCATTCCGATGATCCCTATCCTTCCTGCCCGTCTGCTGCTTGGCGCGTTGGCACTGGCCGTGTTGGCGCCCTGCGCCGCGCCGGCCGACGCCGCGTTGCGCACCGTTTACCGTGGCACGCTCGAAGGCGCGGGCGATGTGGTGATGGAACTGGATAGCGAGGCGCCTTCGGGCGGCACATCGACGGGCCGGTATTTCTATCCAAAGCACGGCGTCGACATTCCCTTGAAGGGCACGCCCGAGGCGTTAACGGAACCTCGCCTGTTTCAGGACCTGGCGCAAGCCGGCATCGACCCCGACACGCCGGCTGCCGCCGCCGCCACCTGGCAAGGGCGGCGCGACGCCGACGGCTATCGCGGACGATGGATCGACGCGCGCACGGGCAGGCAACGTGCGTTCACGCTGCGCCGCGTGGCCCAGTACGATCCCGACGCGCTGGCGCCGGACAGCGTGCAAGCGGTTACCGACGCGATCAGCGGCGGCACGGGTAGCGGTATCGATCGCGGCGTCGGCATCAATGCCACCAACGCCCCGTACGAAACCCTGAAGCTTGCGGGTTTCGCCAAACCGGCCGGCCCCGACAGCGGCACGGGCGCAGTCGCCTACCGTATGTGGCGCGATCCGCGCACCAAGTTCAGCTACCCGCGCCTGAGCCGCCACCCCGACCCGCAAGTGCTCACGCGCGTCAACCACCTGCTTGAACAACGCCATTGGCAGATGAACCTGGCCGCGCTGGCTTGCATGGCGTCCGCCTATACCGACGACAACCCCGCCGCCGGTACGCTGGGCAGCTATGACGACGAAGCCATCACGGTGCAGTGGTTATCGTCCGCGCTGATGACCGTGACCGAGTCCGGCAGCCTGTACTGCGGTGGCGCGCATCCCGATAATCATTTCGAGCCCTACACCTTCGACCTGCTGCAAGGCGGCTATCTGGATTGGAACCGTGTGCTGGACGCATACGTGCCGGGCGACAACGGATGGCGCCAGGCAAGCCCCGCCCTGCTTGCGCTGGTGGAGAAAGCCCGCGCGCCGCTGGCCGGCGCAAAGATCGAGAACACGGAAGAGGCATCGCTGAAGGAATGCTCTGACCTTTGGCCCAGCTATCTGGCCTTGGGCACCCAGGCGCCGGGCGTGCTGACCCTGTCAGTCTCCGGCGTGGGCCACGCGATGGGCGTATGCCTGGGAACGCACGCAAGTGTGCCGTTCAAGGACCTGACGCCGTATCTGGCGCCGGGCGGGCAGGCTTATCTGGTGGGTGAATAGCGGGTTGGCGAACAGCGGGGTGGTCGCATGGCGGACCTAAGCGCTTGATTACGTTATCAGCGCATCGTGAATACGGCGGGCAATGACCGGATCATCCAGGTAGCCCTCGATGCCGTGCTGATTGCCGGTATGGTTGGCGACGTCGGTCTTGTTTTCGATAGGCGGATTGACCCGGAAATTTCGCTGGTCCAGCGGGTACAAGGCCACCACGTCGTGCGGGTCCAGCGCGTTGAACCAATTGCCCACGCAGGTCGGGTGCGACACGCCGCCCAGCCGGTCGCGTATGGCCTTGATGCCCAGCGGCGAACCCAGCGTAATCAAGGTGGGCACGCGCCACCCAGCCTGGGCGGTCGTTTGCAGCAGCATCAGATAGGCAACGATGGTGCCCAGTGAATGGGCCACCACCACCTTGTCCGCCGAGTTATCAAAGGCGAGACCGACGCCGCGATGAATGACCGTACGCACGTTGGTCTTGCGCAAGTACATATAGACGTCATGGGTCAGCATGCCGATCAGCGCGCTGCCGCCCGGCATGTGCTGGTCGATCGTGCGCAGCACCGCGTGAACCCAGCGCCAATTTTGCACGCCGCGCTCAATCACCATCGGCTCGCCGTCGCGCGGGATATTTCGGTTGATCTCGTCCTCGCCGATCCGGCAGGCCACGATATATTCGTCCAGCAAGTCCAACAGGAAGCCCGAAGCGGCGGCGTCGTCTTGCGCGCCGCGCACGATGATCTTCGCCGCCGAGTGCTCGTCCACGCCGCGCACCAGGTCCCTGAGCGTGTCGCCATAGAAAGGGAACCGGATCCGTTCGACAGGAATGGGCAGGGACAGCCCGGCTTTGCCCAGCCCCCGCTCCCAGGCGGCAATCCACTCGCGCTTGAGCGTCTCGGAGGCTTGGTCGTGTTGCGATCGGCCATGGATCAGCACCAGCTCTTTCATAAGGTCGGCGCCGACATCGAGTAGGCCTCGGCCTGTCCGGTGGAAGGCTCCAGCCACCCCGCCAGGCGCTGCATCCCTTGCGGCGAGTAATGCGCCCACAACTGGCCTGTGTCGTACTGGCGCAGGCTGCGCAGTTCGGCAGGCAGCGTGTGCCCCAAGGCATCCATCAGAACCCATCCGGTTGAAAGCAAGGGCGTGGCGGGCATGAAATCAGTGGGCGTGTAGGGGCCACGCAGCAGGTCGCGCGACAGCAATGCCAGGTCGAACAGATGGACGCCCAAACGCTGGAACATGTAGTCGCGCAACTCGCGGATACGGTCAATTTCGCCGATCTCGCGGTAGGCGTAGGCCGCGTAAAGGGCCAGGGCGGGATCCAGGAATTGCAGCTTGGCCATGCGCTCGTCCAAGGCCTGCGCGCTGGTCTTGTCGACTTCAAATACGTTTTGCTTGGCGGCTTCCGCCACCACGGCGCGCAGCCACTGAAGCTGGCGCATATCGTCGGTGTCGGCCTGGGCGTACAGCGGGTCGTAGTGCAGCGCGATGCGTTCTTCGGCGTCCCATCTCAGCGTGGCGATGCATCCGTGGAAGACGGGAACCAGCAAGCCCGAGCCGTCGCGCAGTTGCACCATGGCCTGCTTGGGCGTCCAGAGGTCCGGGAATTCCCAGTAGTGGAACGTTGCGGTGTCTGCGCTGCCGGTAGCGCCGACCGAACCGAAGCCGGGCTTGATGGCGCCGTCGTACTCCAGGCACCGTACGCCTTGAACCCGTTGCCCGATCACGACCAGACCGGGTGCTTCCAACCCGGGAACGTCTTCGCCAACCGCCGCGACCGCCTTGTGAAGCACGTCTCGCGCTTGTTCGCTCAGGGCATGCAGGGGAGGAATTTCCAGGCTGGCATCGTCAAACGGATGACACAGCGCACGGCTGACCAGACCTTCCGCCGACAACGGCGCGCTTTTATCCTCCGGGTCTCCATCTTCGGGGCCCAGTTCGTCAGAATCCGATCGACCGCTCTCCGCATCACTACTGATCATGGCAACCAAGCCGTTGGATCCCGCTTGCGGAACGCCAAGATCGAATCGTGCGATCCAAGCTTGATCGCCTGAGTAGAGGAGTGCGTCGGGCCTCTGGTCGACTGAAACGGGCAAACCGTGCTTGCGCAGATATTCGGGCACAAGCTTCTTCAGCGCCTTCTTCAATGGCAACGGCCGTATAAAGCCGCGCTCGACCAAGTGCGGTCTTGTACCGCGCAACACATCGGAGAGAACCTCGGTGTAGGCCGCCTTATACACATGGTTGGCCCCCACGCGCACAGGCACTTCCAAGGCCGGCGCACCTAGCCTGGTGGCGTAGAAGGTATCGACCTCGCGCGAGTCGTCATCGTCGATTGGATTGGGGAATATGCCAGCGCCTTGCATACGCGCTTGGGCCATGCCGCGCACGACGGTGCGGCAGGCGTCTGAAATGAACACCACATGGCGCACGCTGCTGTATAGCGCGGTTTCAATGCTGCCCGTCAAGTTGACTGCTGCGTTCTGATCAGCGGGCGCATCGGACAAGTGCCAGAACTCCGCGCGGCCGACCAAGGAGCCGTGTCCGGAGAAATAGACAATCAACTGTTCCACCGGGTCCTGCTCAACAAAATGCCGGACCCAACGGTAGATCTGATGAGTCGTCACAGGCTCCCCCGCGCCGTCCGTGATGCGGGCAATGCGGTCTGCCGGAATGCCCTGCCCGCGCGCCCATTGCTCCATCAGGTCCACGGCGCTTTCCACCGCTTCCAGACGGCCCAAATGGCCGCGCGTCTGGCTAACGCCGATAAGAACGATTGCCCGATCCATGCCGTCTCGCCTTGACGCGCCTTGCGCGCCTGTGCCCAAGCGTTTACCTGGATGCAGGTCTTTCAACCCGGCCGCCGAAAAGAGTACGCCCGGGGTCCCCAGGCGCACAATGATGCATGGGCACCGGGTAGCAAGCGCTGCCCCAGGCCCCGGCGCTGCGCCTAGCGGTACAGCACCGTCGGCAGCCACATCCCGATTTCCGGGAACATGTACAGCAGGAAGATCGCCACGATCTGGATGCCCATGAACGGCATCATGCCCAGGAAAATCTGGTTCAGCGTGACGTGCGGCGGCGATACGCCTTTCAGATAGAACGCCGACATGGCCACGGGCGGCGACAAGAACGCGGTTTGCAGGTTCAGCGCCACCAGCAGGCCGAAGAACAAGGGGTCGATGCCGAAGGTGTTCAGAAGCGGCACGAAGATGGGCATGAAGATCACGATGATCTCGGTCCATTCCAAGGGCCAGCCCAGCAGGAAAATAATGGCCTGCGCCAGCAACAGGAACTGGATGGGCGTAAGGCCCAGCGACAGCACCCATTCTTCAATGATGCGCTGGCCGCCCAGCAGCGCGAACGCCGCCGAGAAAATGGACGAGCCCACGAACAGCCAGCACACCATTGCACTGGTCTTGGCGGTAAGGAATACCGATTCGCGCAGCACCGGCAGGTTCAGGCGCCGGTACGCCAGCGCCAGCAAGGCGCCGCCCATGGCGCCCATGGCCGCGGCTTCGCTAGGCGTGGCCAGCCCGAAGACGATGGAACCCAGCACCGCCGCGATCATCACCGCCAAGGGGAAGAACGAGCCCATCAGCATCTTGAAGATCTCAAGGCGCGCCCAGGTCAGCGCGGCGTAGAAGACCACCAGCATCACCGCGCAGATGGCGGCAAAGATCCAGAACCCGGTTGGGGCCGGCACGGCGTCGTCCTTGTCTTCAACGGCGGCCGAGGCGGCGGCAGCAGCGGGCTCGGTGGCGGGTTCGGCCTGCGGCGTGCCGGGCGGCTCCGCCAAGCCGCCTGAACCGGCATCCGACAACGGCGGCTCGGCCAAGCCATCGACCGGGGGTTCGCTCAGCCCGGAATCAAACCCGCCCGAATCAAAACCGCCAGAATCAAAGCCACCGCCCCCCAATTGCAGTTCAGCGGGAATCTCGTATTCCACCACCGGGCGCGTCAGCCCATGGTGCACCACCGCCACCAGCAACACGGTCACGGCCAGCGGCGCCAGCACCGTCGCCATGTTGCGCAGCATGAAGCCGAACGGCACGCCGTGGTTGCGGCGGCCCTTGAACATGGCGGCCACCATGCCGGTCAAGGCGCGCGTGTATCCGGCGGCGGCCAAGGTCTTGGTTTCGGGTGACAAGGGCACGCCGCGCTCGCTAACCGGCAAGGGCGGCGCCATGTCGGGGCGCAGCTTGGCCAGGATGATCACGTAGCCCATATACAGCGCGGCCAGCATGATGCCGGGAAACAGTGCGCCGGCGTACAACTGCACCACCGACACGCCCGTGGTCGCGCCGTACACGATCAACATGACCGACGGCGGCAGCAAGATGCCCAGGCAACCGCCCGCCGTGATGGACCCGGCCGTCAGGCGCACGCTGTAGCCGGCCTTCAACATGGCGGGCATGGCCAACAGGCCCATCAACGTCACCACCGCGCCGACAATGCCGGTGGCGGTGGCGAAGATGGCGCAGGTGGCCAGCGTGGCTACCGCCAGCGCGCCGGGCAGACGCGCCAGCGCCAGGTGCATGGACCGGAACAGTTTTTCAATCAGGTTGGCGCGTTCAACCAAGTACCCCATGAAGACGAAGAGCGGAATTGAAATCAGCGAATCGTTCGTCATGGTCGCGTACGTGCGCTGCACCATCAGGTCCAGCGTCTGCCTGATCGAGCGGCCCGCGTCGTCGCTTTGCAGGTAATACGCCAGGAACGTGAACAACACGCCCATGCCCATCAGCGTGAACGCCGTGGGAAAGCCCAGCATGATGGCCACGACAATCAGCGCCAGCATCAACAGCCCGATGTGCCCCTGGGTGATCTCGCCCCATGGGGTCAGAAAGGCGATCATCGACAGCACTATCCCGATGCAGGACAGGCCAAACCACAACGCCTTGTGGATTTTCATCGGTGGGGTTCCCGGGGGGTGGTCACGTAACGGTCCAGTTGGGCGATGTCTTCGTCCTTCACGTGCACCATCTTCTTCAGCTTGTCGATGTCCACTTCCTCGACGTCTTCTTCGCGTGACGGCCACGCGCCGCGCCGCAGGCACAACACGCAACGCAGCACCTCGGCCACGCCTTGCAGCAGCAGCACCGCGCCCGCCACGGGAATGAAGGCCTTGAAGGGATAGATGGGCGGCCCGTTGGCCATCAGCGACGAGTGCTCGCCGATGGCGATGGAGTAGCTGGCGTAATACCAGCCCGCCCACACCAGCGCGATCACGCCGGGAAAGAAGAACACCAGGTACAGGATCAAGTCCAGGCCACCCTGTACGCGCGGCGGCAGGAAGCCGTAGAGGATGTCGCCGCGCACGTGGCCGTTCTTGGCCAGCGTGTAGGCGCCGGCCATCATGAAGAGGATGCCGTAATACATCATCTGCATGTCGAACGCCCAGGCGCTGGGCTTGTTCAGCAGATACCGCGCCGCCACCTCCCAGCACACGTGCAGGGTCAGTACGACGATCAGCCAGGCAAAAGTCTTGCCAACGAAGGTGGAGACGCGGTCTATCAGACGGACGAGACGAAGCATCGATGGGCCTGGGTTGGGGTCAGGCCGGCTTGCTGCTACGCGAGAAATAATGGTTGTAGGCCATTCGGAAATTGACCGAGGTATCCCCCTGCCAACGCCCCACCCGTTCGGCGAAAGCGCGCTGCGATTCCAGCACTTTCTTGAACAAGGGGTTCTCGGCCGAGCGCTTGGCGATCATCTCGTCCCAGATCTTCAACTGCTGCTGCAGGATGGCGTCAGGCGTCTTGTAGAACTTGACGTTGTGTTCCTTCTGCAGCTTGATGTAGTCCTGCGAGTAGCGGTTCGCGGCCTTCCAGGACATGTCGGCGCTGCTGGCCTGCGCCGCATAGCTCAGCACGTGCTTCAAGTGCGGCGGCAGCGCGTCGTACTTGGCCTTGTTGAACAGGATTTCGAACTGTTCCGCGCTTTGGTGAAAGCTCTGCAGCATGCAGATCTTGGACACGTCCTGAAAGCCCAGCGCCAGGTCCGACGATGCGTTGTTGAACTCGGCGCCATCCAGCAGGCCGCGGTCCAGGGCGGGCACGATTTCACCGCCCGGCAAGGCGTTCACCGCCAGGCCCATGGCGGTGTACATATCGATGGCCAGGCCCACGGTGCGGAACTTCACGCCCTTGACGTCTTCAACCTTGGTGACCGGCCGCTTGAACCAGCCAAAGGGTTGCGTGGGCATCGGGCCATACATCAGGGACACCACGTTCACGCCCATGGCCTTCTGGATTTCCGTCAGCAGGTCCTTGCCGCCGCCGTACTCGTGCCAGGCCAGCAGCATGTTGGCGTCCATGCCAAACGCGGGCCCCGAGCCCCATAGCGCCACGGCCGTATTCTTGCCGTACCAATAAGCCACCACGCCATGCCCGCCGTCCAGCGTGCCAGCCGACACCGCGTCCAGCAGGTCAAACGCCTTCACCACCGCGCCCGCTGGCAACACCTCGATCGTCAACTGGCCGCCGGCCATGTCGTTGACCTTTTGCGCGTAGTCGCGGGCGAACTCGTGGAAGATGTCGTTGGCGGGCCAAGTGCTTTGGAACCGCATCGAAATGGGCGCGTTCTGCGCCCGGGTGACAGCAGGAAAACCCAGTGCGGCGGCGCCCGCGACGGCAGCGCCGGAAATGAACTTGCGGCGGGGCTTTGTGACGTGTTGCATGGCTTCTTGTCTCCTTGGTGGACTACATGGGACCAGCTTGTAGTAACTGCACCTGCGAGGACGCGGGGGATCGCCTGCTGCGCGCTTCCCTGTGTCGGGGCTACGACTGCTTTGCAACTTTGTGCTGATTAAACCTGCCTGACTAACGGCTGACAATCAGCTTGTTGTCGGGAATTACCCTACAGGGGGGCTAGTGCATATGAAGGGGATGTTGCGCTTGCCCGACCTGCCGCGCGGCCAGGCAATGTGCATGCCATCACGAAGCAGGCCTACTCGGGCCGACGCACCGCGCGGACCTTGCCGCTGTTGCCGCCGCCGCAGAAAAAGCGGCCCGCGCCATCCGACTCCAGGCCCGATACGCCCACGCCCGCCGGCATCTCGACGCTTTCCAGCACGGCGCCGGTGGCCAGGTCCAGGCGGCGCAAATCGCTGTCGTCGTTCTCCCAGGTGCCATGCCAGAGTTCGCCGTCCACCCAGGTCACGCCGGTGACATAGCGATTGGATTCGATGGTGCGCAACACGCGGCCGGTCTCCGGGTCCACTTGGTGGATCTTGCGTTGCTGGTATTGGCCGACCCACAGCGAGCCGTCGGCCCAGGCCATGCCGGACGCTTCGGCGCCGCCGGGCGCGGGGATGGTGGCGTGCACGCGGCCGTCGGCCGGGTCCAGCTTCAGAATGCTGCCGTCCGAAATTTGATAAAGGAATTTGCCGTCGAAGGCGGTGCCGGCGTTGGCCACCATGTTCAACGTGCGCTGCGTTTCGCCGCTGTCGGGGTCCAGGTTGATTAGCTTGTCACCCGTGGCAAACCAGATCTGGCTGCCGTCGTAGCTCACGCCATGCACGGCGTCGACATCAGGGAAAGGACCGTATTCACGCAGGATTTGGGCTTGGCTTCGTTTCATGTCTGGCTCCTTGTAATGGGGTGAATCCATGCTACAGGCCGGGCACCAGCGTGGGGAGTAACAAGCTTGTCGTGAATGCCGGCACGGCCGGTGTCGTCCAGCGCCGCGCGCGGCCATGGCCCAGCGGCTGCGCCTGGCCCGCCGCCGCCAGCGCATCCAAGGCGCGCTGCACCGTGCGCTGGCTCGCGCCCAGGGCCAAGGCCAAGGCCGAACTGGACCACGCCTGCCCATCCACCAGGCAGGCCAGCACCGCCGCGTGATCGCGGTCCGCAACGTCGACGGGACGGGCAAGCACGATGACCTGCGTGTCCGCATGCGGGTGCAGCACAAAGCCATGCCGCGTGGCATTCACGTCCGCCATGCCTTGCATCGCGGTGCGCAAACGCCCAATTTCCACGCGCAGCCGCACCCGATGCGACTCGTCTTGAAAGCCGGTGCGGAAAGCTTTGGCGATCAGCAGTTCGCGGGTTACGTCTTGCGGCCAGGCCTCGGCCAGCATGCGCGCCAGCGTGAACAACACGGGGCGACTGGCCAGCGGCGCCGTCTGGCCGTTCTGGCGCAAGACGTTACGGCACGCGTCGACAATCAGCGCCGAAGACGCCAACAGCGTTTCCACCTCGTCCAGCAACAGGTCGCGCGCACCCTCGCGCGCGATCAGGCGTGCGGCCGGCGCGCGCAGCGTCTGCACCGCTTGATCCACCTCGGCCTGCAAGGCGGCAATGCCCGCCTCACGCGCAGCCTGTTCGGCGCGCGCCAGCGCCGCTCTGGCACGGCCGGCCTGCACGCGCCGCAGCGCGATGCCGGCCGCGATCAGTTCATGCATGGCGCGGGACGCGGCCGGCACGGCGTCGCCGTCCACGCTGGCCAGCGTTTGTTCGGCATCGTCCAGGCGGCCCAACATCAATAAGCGCCGCGCCGCCAGATACGCGGCATGCGCCGCATTGACGGCGTCGCCCTGCGCGGCCAGCGTGGCGCGCGCGGCCGCCAGCGATTTCTCGGGCCAGGCCAGGTCACGCGAGGCCAGCGCGACTTCGGCTTCGGCCACGATGCAGCGGGCGCGCGCCAACGCATGCGCCGGCCCAAACGCGCGGGCCGCCTGGCGCAACAAGACCTTGGCCCGAACGAAATCGCCCAATTGCGCCATGGCGATCCCGCGCAAGGCCAAGGCAGGCGCATCATCACGCAGCGCGACGTGGTTCAGCGCGGTCAGCGGGTCGCCCGCGGCCAGGGCGCGCGCCGCGCTTGTGATCAGCAAATCCATGAATGTCTCGCCACCTTCAACCCTTGCCCATGCCGGTTGCGACTGAATCTACCACTGCCCGTGGCGCGGATGCGTGGATGCCCATGCGGCCCCATTTACAAGCGGCGCCTGCCCACCCGCCCTTCAGCCGCCTGCCAGCGTGTAAACTCCCCCCTTTTTGACTCTGGTGGTATGTTGCAAGCCCCACAGCGCACAGGTTTAAGCGGCCCGACGCTCATTCGCTTGCTGACTCGCCTGACGGATGTCGACGTTCCGGAATCCAGGCAATCTCTGTCCGACCATTTGAGCCAGTGGCTCGGCTGGACGGACGCGATCGCGCTGTCCGCGGCGCTGACCACGAGCCCGCCGGTAATCGCCCCCGGCGCGCGCCTGTTCAGCAGCGCCGAAGAGCGTGAATGCGTGCGCGTGCGCACGACGCTGGCCGACGCCATCGCCAGCGATACGGCGGCCACAAGCGCCAAGCGGTTCGTGCCGGGACAGGCGCCTGCCAAGCCGTCGGCGGCGGTTGAGGAAGCCCAGGCCGATTACTCGAATTTTCGTCAGCGGTACGTGTCCTTACAGCACACGATGGAGACCAGCGTGGGCAATTTGCGCAGCCGCCTGCGCGGCATGGTCGCCGCCAGGAATGGCGAGATGACGCGCTTGGCCGTGGTGGACGCCATCATGGACCGCGCGTTGCTGCCCAAGGAACGCACGCTGCTGGGCGCGATCCCGAAGCTGCTGCAAGGGCATTTCGAGCGTTTGCGCCTGGCCGAAGAAGCGCAAGCGCCGGCCACCCCAGGTGCGTGGCTGGACGTATTCCGCAAGGATATGCGCAGCGTTCTGCTTGCCGAATTGGATGTACGTTTACAACCGGTGGAAGGGCTGCTTGCCGCCCTTCGCGCCAGCTAACCAGGACACCATGTCCAAGACTCTGATCAATTTCGTTGTGTTTTTGGCCGGTTTGGCCGTTGTGGGCTGGATTGGCGCGGGCTACGCGGGGTCCAACCCGCTTGCGCTGGCCGTGACGCTGCTGATAGCCGTCTGTTACCTGGCCGGCGCGTGGGAACTGCTGGGTTATCAGCAAGCCACGTCGAGCCTGACGCGCGCAACCGCCGCGCTGTCCGAAGCGCCCGCCAGCCTGGCTTCCTGGCTGGACCAACTGCACCCCAGCCTGCGCAACGCCGCGCGCCTGCGCGTTGAAGGTGAACGGGTAGGCTTGCCCGGCCCGGCCCTGGCGCCCTATCTGGTTGGCCTGTTAGTGCTGCTGGGCATGCTGGGCACGTTCCTGGGCATGGTCGTGACGCTGCGCGGCACCGGGATGGCGCTGGAAAGCGCGACCGACCTGGGCGCCATCCGCGCGTCGCTGGCCGCGCCGGTCAAGGGCCTGGGCTTTGCGTTCGGCACCTCGATTGCCGGGGTGGCTTCGTCCGCCATGCTGGGTCTGCTAGCCGCGCTGTGCCGCCGTGATCGGGTGCAGGCCGCGCAGCTGCTGGACAGCAAGATCGCCACGACCCTGCGCGTGTATTCGCAAAGCTATCAGCGCGAAGAATCCTTCAAGCTGCTGCAACGCCAGGCCGAAGTCATGCAGCGCCAGGCCGAGGCCATGCCGACGCTGGTTGACCGCCTGCAAGCCATGATGCAGAACATGGAGCAGCAGACGCGCGCCATGAATGACCGCCAATTGGCCAGCCAGGACGCTTTCCAGGGCAAGGCCGAAGCCGCCTACGCCCGGCTGGCGTCGGTGATGGAACAGTCCATGAAGGAAGGCGTGGCCGAAAGCGCGCGTTCCGCCGGCGTGGCCTTGCAGCCCGTCGTGCAGGCCACGATGGAAAGCCTGTCGCGCGAAACCGCCAGCCTGCAAGACACGGTGGCGCAAGCCGTGCAGCAACAATTGAGCAGCCTGACCTCGGGCTTCCAGGCGTCCACCGCCAATGTGGCCGACATCTGGAACCAGGCGCTGGCCGGCCAGCAACGCGCAAGCGAAACGCTGGCGCAAGACCTGCGCGCCTCGATGGACCGCTTTGCCGAAACCTTCGAACAACGCTCGGCCGCGCTGCTGGACGGCGTGTCCGCGCGCCTGGAGGCGTCGTCGGGCAATATGTCGGAAGCCTGGACTTCCGCGCTGTCGCGCCAGGAGCGCGTCAGCGAAAAACTGGCGGGCGACAACCTGCAAGCGCTGACCGCCGCCGCCGCCAGCTTTGAACAGCATTCCGCGTCGCTGCTGCGCACGCTGAACGATTCGCACGCGCTGTTGCAGTCGGACCTGGCCTCGCGCGATCAACAGCGCCTGGCCGCCTGGGCCGAGACCCTGGGCGCCATGGGCGCCACGCTGCGCCAGGAATGGGAACAGGCCGGCACCCAAGCCGCCGACCGCCAACAGGCCATTAGCGACACGCTGGCGCAGACCGTGCGCGACATCAACGCGCAGGCCGCCGCGCAAGCCCGCGTGCTGGAAGCCGTGTCGGCCCGCATGGAAGCTGCCGCCAACAGCGTGTCGGACCGCTGGAACAGCGCGCTGAGCCGCCACGAACAAGTCAGCGAGAAGCTGGCGCAAGACAATCAACAAGCCTTGACGACGGCGGCCGCCGCGTTCGAGGCGCATTCGGCGTCGCTGCTGCGCACGCTGGACCAGTCGCATGCCGAGCTGCATGCCGCCTTGGCCGCGAAGGACCACGAACGCCTGTCCGCCTGGACCGATACGCTGGCTACCATGGCCGCTACCTTGGGTCAGGAATGGAAGGCGGTTGGCGACCAGAGCGTGGCGCGCCATCAGGAAATCAGCGACGCGCTGGCCCAGACCGCGCAGAACGTCACCGGCCAGACCGAAGCGCAGTCCCGTCTGCTGGACAGCGTGTCGACCCGCCTGGAGACCGCCGCAAACAGCGTGACCCAGGCCTGGACCGAGGCCCAGACGCGCCAGGCGCAGTTGGGCGAGAAGCTGGCCGCCGACAACCAGCAAGCCCTGAGCACCGCCGCCGCTGCGTTCGAGCAGCACTCGGCCGCGCTGTTGCGCACGCTGGACCAATCGCACGCGGACCTGCAAGCGGCGCTGGCCGCCAAGGACGAAGAACGCCTGTCCGCCTGGACCACCAAGCTGGCCGCCATGGCTGACGCGCTGGGCCAGGAATGGGAACTGGCGGGCGCGCAGGCCGCCACCCGCCAGCAGGAACTGACGCAGGCGCTGGGCCAGGCCACGCAAGAGATCACGGCGCAGACCCAGGCGCAGGCCGGCGTGTTGGAGACCGTGTCCACGCGCCTGGAAACCGCCGCCAGCCAGGTCACGCAAGCCTGGACCGACGCGCAGACGCGCCAGGAACAGCTAGGCCAGCAATTGGCCGAGGCCAATCAGCAGGCGCTGGAGGCGGCCGCGGCCACCTTCGAGCAACACTCGACGTCGCTCTTGCACACGCTGGACCAGTCGCACGCGGACCTGCAAGCGGCGCTGGCCGCCAAGGACGAAGAACGCCTGTCCGCCTGGACCGCCAAGCTGGCCGCGCTGGCCGACACGCTGGCGCAAACCGCGCACGGCATCACCGCGCAAACGCAGGCGCACGCCAGCGAAACCATTGCCGAAATCGGCCGCCTGGTGCAGGCCGCGTCGGAAGCGCCGAAGGCTGCCGCCGACGTCATCGGCGAACTGCGCCAGAAGCTGTCCGACAGCATGGTCCGCGACAACGACATGCTGCAAGAGCGCAATCGTTTGCTGGACACGCTGGACACCCTGCTCAATGCCGTCAACCACACCGCCGCCGAACAACGCTCGGCGGTGGACGCGCTGCTGGCCTCGTCGGCCGAATTGCTGGAGCGCGTGGGCACGCAGTTCACCGAACGCGTCGAAGCCGAAACCGGCAAGCTGACGGACGTGGCGGCGCACGTCACCACCAGCGCGGTGGAAGTGGCCAGCCTGGGCGAATCCTTCGGCGCGGCGGTGCAGTTGTTCGGCGAGTCCAACAACACGCTGGTGGAACACCTGCAACGCATTGAAGCCGCGCTGGACAAGTCGATTGCGCGGGGCGACGAACAGCTGTCCTACTACGTGGCGCAAGCGCGCGAAGTGGTGGACCTGAGCCTGATGTCGCAAAAGCAGATTATTGAAAACCTGCAGCAGCTGGCCGTCCAGCGCGCTGCCGCCAGCGCGGAAACCGCATGAGCGACGACATCGACGGCGGCATCGAGCCTTCCGCCCCCGCCTGGGCCGTGTTCGGCGACCTGATGTCGGTGCTGCTGGGCGCCTTCGTGCTGATTCTGGTCAGCGTGATCGGCATGCAGTTGCAGTTGTCGACGCAGTTGGAAGAAGAGGTCAAGCAGCGCCAGGAAGAAACCCAGCGTCGCGAAACGCTGGAACAGGCGCTGGCCGTTCCGCTGGCGGCGGGCCGCGTAACCCTGGTCAATGGCCGCATCGGCATCAGCGGCAGCGTGCTGTTTGCGCTGAACTCCGACCAGTTGCAGCCGGAAGGCCGCGAGATTCTGAAATCGCTGATTGAACCGCTATCCAGGTACCTGAAAACGCACGACGAAATTCTGATGGTCAGCGGCTATACCGACAACCAGCAGGTGCACGAGGGCAACCGCCGCTTTGCGGACAACTGGGATCTGTCGGCGCAGCGCGCCCTGACCGTCACGCGCGCCTTGATCGACGAAGGCGTGCCGTCTTCCACGGTGTTCGCAGCGGCGTTCGGGTCCGAGCAGCCGGTGGCGTCCAACACCGACGAGGAAGGCCGCGCCAAGAATCGCCGGGTAGAGATCACGCCCATCCCCAAGCAATCCGATGCCCCGGGAAAACCGCGTGAGCAGTGACGGCAGCAGCCAAGGCACGCTGGACGCGCAGGCCATTGTGGATGCGCAGGCCATGCTGGACGCTTGGCGCGAGGGTGGAGCCGACCAGGCCGACCCGGTGCGCTTTTGCTTCCTGCAAGCGATGGCGCGGCGCGCCGCCGTGCTGGACGGCCCGGCGCGGCAGTTGCTGGACGAAAAGTTGGCGGGGCATTTGAATGCCTACGCGCAGTTGCTGGATGCCGAGCCGGATGCCAATGCGGATGTCGAACCAGAAGCTGGGGCAGACGCCGAACCGGATGCCGAACCCAGCGCGCTGGCCGGTTTGCTGGCTTATCTGGCGGACCCAAGTCTGAACACCCCGGATGGCGAGCCCGACTGGAACCGCGACGCGCTCGGCCTGCGCGAGGCTTACCCCGACGTGCAGATGCTGGAGTATTTTCGCGCCGTGTGGTCGCGCGTCAGCGCTGACCGGCAGGTGCGGCAGTCGCAGCAGCAGGTGCACAAGAACGCCGGCCCGCTCAATTCCAACCAGTTGGTGCACCGTGCGCTGTCCTTGATGCGCGAGTTATCGCCCGGTTACCTGCAGCAGTTCCTGTCGTACACGGACGCGCTGATGTGGATGGAGCAGATCCACGCGGCCACCGCGCCCGCCCCCAAGGACGCCGCGCGGGGCGCCGCCAAGAAAACATCGCGGGCAAAGGCGCGCTAAGCGTACGGAAAGGCGTACCCAGGCTCGCGCGCAAGCAGCCCGGCGTTCAGGGCAAATGGCCGTGCTGCCTATAATTGCCCTAGCCAGCGGCCCAAGCCCATCGCCCCAAACCCGCCGCCCCGACCCATCGTCCCAACTTCCGCTTTGACGGCAGCCATGCCGTGCCTCATGTCCACCTTGCCTCTACGCGTGCTGTCCATCATCCCTCCGATGACGCAGCTGAATACGCCCTACCCCTCCACCGCCTACCTGACCGGTTTCCTGCGTTCGCGCGACGTGAACGCGGTGCAGGAAGACCTGGCGCTTGCGCTGGTGTTGCGCCTGTTGTCGGCGGAGGGCTTGCGCGCCGTGGCGGAGCGGGTCAACGCCCTGCAGCTTGAAAAGCACACGCCCGCCATCCAGGCCTTCGTGGCGATGCAGCCGCGCTACCTGGCCACCATCGGGCCGACCATCGCTTTCCTGCAAGGGCGGGATTCCACGCTGGCGCACCGCATCGTGGGGCGTCACTTCCTGCCCGAAGGCCCGCGTTTCAGCACGCTGGACGTCTACATGGACGAAGACGGCGGCGACCCCTTGGGTTGGGCGTTCGGCGCGTTGGGGCTGCAAGACCGCGCCAAGCACCTGGCCACCCTCTACCTGAACGACCTGGCCGACGTGCTGCGCGACGCCGTGGACGATCGCTTTGAATTCGTGCGCTATGCCGAATCGCTGGCGGGCAGCCAGCCCACCTTCGACCCCTTGGCCAACGCCCTGGCCAGCGCGCCCACGCTGGTGGACGACACACTGCGCGAACTGACGACCGAAGCCCTGTCGCGCCACGCGCCGACGATGGTGCTGTTGTCGGTGCCGTTTCCCGGCGCGGTCTACGCGGCCTTCCGCATCGCGCAGACCATCAAGGCGCAAGACCCCAGCATCGTCACCGTGCTGGGCGGCGGCTTCGTCAATACCGAACTGCGCGAACTGAAAGACCCGCGCGTGTTCGACTACTTTGACTACGTCTGCCTGGATGCCGGCGAACGCCCGCTCTTGGCCTTGCTGGAACACGTGCAGGGCAAGCGCTCGCGCCAACGCCTGGTGCGTACCTTCGTGCGCAACCAGGACAGCGGCGCCGTGCAGTACGTGAACCTGGTGGAACCCGACGTGGCCTTCGCGGAAGTGGGCACGCCCACCTGGGACGGCCTGCCGCTGGACCGCTACCTGTCGCTGCTGGACATGCTGAACCCCATGCACCGCCTCTGGAGCGACGGGCGCTGGAACAAGCTGACCGTGGCGCACGGCTGCTACTGGAAAAAATGCAGCTTCTGCGACGTCAGCCTGGACTACATCGGCCGTTATGAAGGCGCGTCGGCGTCCGTACTGGCCGACCGCATTGAAGCCATCGTGCGTGAAACCGGGCAGACCGGTTTCCACTTTGTGGACGAAGCCGCGCCACCCAAGTCACTCAAGGCGCTGGCCACCGAACTCATCGAGCGCAACACGGGCATTTCGTGGTGGGGCAACATCCGCTTCGAAAAAACCTTCAGCCCCGAACTGTGCGAACTGCTGGCTGACAGCGGCTGCATCGCCGTGTCGGGCGGTTTGGAAGTGGCGTCGGACCGCTTGCTGAACCTGATGAAGAAAGGCGTGTCGGTCGATCAGGTGGCCCGCGTCACGCGCGCGTTTTCGGACGCCGGCATCCTGGTACATGCGTATCTGATGTACGGCTTTCCGACGCAAACGGTGCAAGACACCGTGGACGCGCTGGAGTACGTGCGCCAACTGTTCGCCAACGACTGCATCCAAAGCGGGTTCTTCCATCGCTTTGCCTGTACGGTGCATTCGCCGGTGGGCAAGAACCCCGAGGAATACGGGGTGACGCTGCAACCGCTGCCGCCTGTTACCTTCGCCAAGAACGACATCGGTTTTCATGACCCCACGGGCGTGGATCATGATGCGCTGGGCCGCGCGCTGAAGAAAGCCATCTATAACTACATGCACGGCATTGGCCTGGATGAAGACGTGCGAACCTGGTTTCCGTTCAAGGTGCCGAAAACCACCGTGTCGAAAAACCGCATTGCGCGGGCGCTCAGCCAGCAAGGCTAAGGCAGGGGCGGCCTCGATTTGCGCGAAGCCCCCAACGCGCAGTACCATACGGTCCATATACAAACCATATATGGATCATTCTTTATGGGCCTCGTCAAAATCTCTGAGCAGATGCATGAGAATCTGCGCGTCGCCAGCGGCGCCCTCAGCCGCTCGATCAATTCCCAAGCCGAACACTGGATGCGCATCGGCATGCTGTCCGAGCTCTATCCCGAACTGCGCCACGCTGACATCTGCCAGTTGCTGATCCGCATTGAACAGGGCGAAGGCTTCACCATTGCCTCCCTGTCTCGGCGGCTGCCGGACGCGGCCCAGGAGGTCGCGTAAATGGCACGCAAGGTATCCATCAAATCCGCCGCTGATATCGAAATGGCCCGCAAGGCCGGCGCCATGGCGGCCGAAGTGCTGCACATGATCGGCGAACACGTGCGCCCCGGCGTTACCACCGACGAGCTTGACCGCATCTGCAACGAATACATCGTCAATGTGCTGAAAGCCATTCCCGCCAACGTCGGCTACCACGGCTTTCCCAAGACCATCTGCGCGTCGGTCAACCATGTGATCTGCCACGGCATTCCCGGGCCCAAGGTGCTGAAAAACGGCGACATCCTGAACATCGACGTGGCCGTCATCAAGGACGGCTGGTTTGGCGACACCAGCCGCATGTACTACGTGGGCCAACCCAGCCCGCTGGCGCGCCGCCTGGTCAACACCACCTATGAAGCCACCCGCGCCGGCATCATGGCTGTGAAGCCGGGCGCCACGCTGGGCGACATCGGCCACGCCATCCAGACCGTGGCGCACCGCGAACACTTTTCCATCGTGCGCGAATACTGCGGCCACGGCATCGGCCAGATCTACCACGACGAACCGCAGGTGCTGCACTACGGCCGGCCCGGCGAAGGGCTGGTGCTGCAACCCGGCATGATGTTCACCATCGAACCCATGATCAACGCGGGCAAACCGGCCACCAAGCAGTTGCCTGACGGCTGGACCGTGGTCACCAAAGACCGTTCGCTGTCGGCGCAATGGGAACACATGGTGGTGGTGACCGACACCGGCTACGAGGTGCTGACGCCTTGGCCCGACGGCTACGGCGACTATCCGCCGATTCCCTGAAGCGCCTTTCCTGACGCGCCTTTCCTGAACCCAGCCTTCCTGAACCCCGCCTTTCCTGATCACGCCGGATAGGCGCAAAGGGCAAGGACCGGAGTGCAAGCCGCCAAGGGCACGATCATGATCGTGCCCTTGCCGTTTTCGGCGCAGCGTTTGTTCCCCCATGCCCACCCTGCCCCTTGCGTTTCGCCGCCTGGCCGCTTCCAACTTGGCCGCCCAGTTTTCCGAGCAGATGGCGCTGGCGGCCGCGCCGCTGGTCGCCGTGCTGGCGCTGGGCGCCACCGCCGCGCAGACCGGCACACTGCAAGCCGCGCAAACCTTGCCCTTTCTATTGCTATCGATGCCGGCCGGCGTGCTGGCCGACCGCATGTCGCGCAAAGCGCTGATGACCGCTGCCGAATGCGTGCGCGCCGCCAGCCTGCTGGGGCTGCTGGCCTTGTTGTGGATGGGTGGACTGAACCTGGCCTGGCTGGCCGCGCTGGGTTTTCTGGGCGCGGTTGGCACCGTGGCGTACAACGTTTCCGCGCCGGCATTGCTGCCCCGGCTGGTGCCCGCCAGCGAATTGGCCAGCGCCAACCGCTGGCTGGAACTGGCGCGCAGCAGCGCGTTCGCGGCGGGGCCGGCGGCGGGCGGCGCGCTGGTCGGCTGGATGGGCGCGCCCACCGCGTATGTGCTGGCCACCACCTTGTCTTTGCTGGCGGCGGCGCTGCTGGCGGGCTTGCCTCGGGACGGGTCGGCGGGTAACGCGAACCTGGCCAACGCCCCGCGCCGCCATCCCTTGACCGAACTGCGCGAAGGGGCCGCGTTCGTCGCCACGCACCCGCTGCTGCGTCCCGTGCTGATCACGGCGGTGTTCTTCAATACCGCCTGGTTCGTGCTGCAAGCCGTGTACGTGGTCTATGCCATTGAGCGCCTGGGCTTGAACGCCACGGGCGTGGGCATCACCTTGGGCGTGTACGGCGGCGGCATGCTGGCGGGCGCCCTGGCCGCGCCATGGCTGGCGCGCCGCCTGTCCTTTGGCGCGATGATCGCGGCCGGACCGCTATCGGCCTTGGCGGCAAGCGTTCTGTTGCTGTTCACCTTGGCGTATCCGTCGGGCGTGGTCGCGGCGGTGGGCTTCTTCCTGTTTGGGGCGGGCCCGATCTTGTGGACCATTACCACCACGACGTTGCGCCAGGCCGTCACGCCGAACGCGCTGCTGGGCCGCGTATCGGCCGTGATCCTGACAGCTACCTATGGCGCGCGGCCCGTGGGCGCGCTGATTGGCGCGGCGCTGGCCGACCGCATCGGGCTGGACGCCTGCCTGTGGGTGTCGACTGCGGGCTTTCTGGTGCAGTTCGTGGTGTTGTTCACGTCGCCCGTCGCGCGCCTGCAAAGCCAACCACACACCGTTGAAGCCTGACCCGAGGGTCGAAGTCCGCCAGCAATCTGTTGTGCCTGCGCGCGCGTGGCTCTGTATCTGGCGGCCGTGGCTGCCTGCCGCTAGACTGCGGCGATACCCCTTTGATATTGCTTCCAGCCGCCGCACAACCGCCCTGCTCGCCACCGAAAATGCTGAAAATCCTGGGCAAAGCCTCGTCCATCAATGTGCGCAAAGTGCTCTGGACCTGCGCGGAACTGACCCTGCCCTTTACCCGCGAAGACTGGGGCTCGGGCTTTCAGCCCACCAGCGACCCGCGCTTTCTGGCGCTGAACCCGAACGCCATGGTGCCCGTCATCCAGGACGGAGACTTCGTGCTGTGGGAGTCGAACAGCATCATCCGCTACCTGGCCGCGCAGTACGGCGGGCAGGCGCTCTATCCGGCTGAACCGAAATTACGAGCGCGCGTGGATCAATGGATGGATTGGCAGGCCACCGACCTGAACCGGTCCTGGAGCTACGCCTTCATGGCGCTGGCGCGGCAATCGCCCGCGCACCAGGATGCGGCCAGTATCGCGGCGTCGTGCCAGGCTTGGGCCTTGTACATGGGCATCCTGGATACCCGGCTGGCGCAAACCGGTGCGTATGTAGCGGGCGAGGCCTTCAGCTTGGCGGACATCCCCATCGGCCTATCGGTCAACCGCTGGTTCGCGACGCCTTTCGGCCCTGCCCATGAAAAACCCGCCCTGCCCGCCGTCAGCGCCTATTACGACCGGCTGGCCGCCCGCGAGGGCTACCGGCTGTACGGGCGCAACGGCATGGTTTGACGGGTGGGCTTGGCTGACGGGTCCGCTGACCGATCAGCCAGCCTGCTGTGCTACTTCACCACGCCGCAGACCAAACGCCCGCCCCCGCCGCCCAGCGGCTCGGGCTTGTCGCTATAGTTGTCGCCGCCTATGTGCACCATCATCGCGTGCCCTTTCACATCGGCCAGCTTCAGATGTGGCGCCACCACGGCTTTCTTGGCCGTGCCGTCTTCCGCCACCGTAATGAACGGCAGATCGCCCTGGTGCCCGTCCTTGGCCATCGGCCCCTTGTGGGCCTTGGTGCCCTTGGGGTCCAGATGCCCGCCCGCCGCGCCGCCAGGCACCATCTTGCCGTTCACCATGCCCGGCATGCAGGAACCCTTTTCGTGGACGTGAAAGCCGTGCTCGCCCGGCTTCAAGCCGTTCAGATTGGGCGTGATCTCCAGCCCACCCGGGGTGTCCTTCAGCGAAATCGTGCCGGCGCTTTTGCCCAGGCCGTCGGCGGTCAGGAACGACATCGAAACGTCTTCGGCCAGCACGGCGCCAGACGCGCCCGCCATCGTCAGCGCCGCGACAAGCATCGAGATTTTCTTCATGAAGTGCCTCCTGGAATCATGCACGCAAGGTGCGGATGCCCGGCCAGCGCAAACCTTGCCGCCTGGCCCAGGGCGCAGAAAACAATAGCACCGGGGCAAGTCGGCGCACCAGCATTCTTCCTTCCTGATACAAGCGATCAGGCTTCTTAACGATTCACCAGCAGCACCAGCGCGTGCAGCGCAACACCGATCAGCCCGCCGACCAGCGTGCCGTTAAAGCGGATGTATTGCAGGTCGCGCCCCACGCTCAGCTCCAGTTCGTCGACCAGATGGCGTTCGTCCCAGTTTTTCACCGTGCGTGAGATGTGTTCGGTCACGCCGATGCGCAGCCGGCCGGTCAGGCGACGCGCGCTGCCCATCACGTGGCTGTTGATGGCGTCGCGCAGGCTTGGGTCTTCGCCCAGCTTGCGGCCCAGCGCCAGCATGGCGCGTTCCAGATGGCCGGCCAGCGCCGAGTTTTCGTCAGACAGGTCGCGCCGCAAGGCGGTGTGGATGTCGTCCCACAGGCCTTGCACGTATTCCTGCACCTTGGGGTGGTCAATGGCGCGCTGCTTCAAGGCTTCAACCTGGGCCGACAAGGCCGGGTCGGTCTTCAGGCGTTCGATGTAATTCAGCACCCAGGCTTCGTAGTCGCGCCGCACGGGATGGTCGGGTTCGGACAGCACGTCGCGCAGCTCGTCCATCAAGGCCATGGCCAGGCGGTCGGCCAGGTTGTCGGCAATGCCGTCCACCGACTTCACCACGTCCACCGCCGCGATGATGCGCGGCCATTCCTTGCGCGCAAATTTCACCAGCAGCGTGGACGCGCGTTCCTTCACGTCGTCTTCGCCCAGGTAGCCGCCCAGGCGCTCCATGGCCGCATCCAGCAATTCCTGGTGGCGCCCGTCGCGCGTCAACAGGCCCAGCACTTCGCCGACGGTGCCCGCCGCGTCCCAGCCGCGCAGGTTCTTCACCACGAATTCCTGGATCACGCCGCGCACGGCGTGGTCGTCCAGCATGTCCAGCGTTTGCAGCGCCACGCGGCGCGCGCCGTCGCTCAAGGCATGCGCCTGCTTGGGCCGTACCAGCCAACGCGACAGCCGCGTGGCGGGATCGAACACGCGCAGCTTTTCCATCAGCGTGTCCGGGTCCAGGAAGTGGTCGCGCACGAACACGGCCAGGTTGTCGCCAATGCGGTCTTTGTTGCTGGGAATGATGGCGGTGTGCGGAATTGGCAGCCCCATCGGACGGCGAAACAGCGCCACCACCGCGAACCAGTCCGCCAGCGCGCCCACCGTGGCCGCTTCGCAAAACGCCCGCACCCAGGCCCATGCCCCCTGCCCGCCCATGACATGGCTGGTGATGAAGCCACAGACCATAGCCACCAACAGCGCCAGCGCGGCGATTTTCATGCGCCGCAACTGCGTGCGGCGCGCGTCGGAGGCCAAGGTGGAATGCGTGGCGAACGCGGCGGAGGCCCGTCCGGGCTGGGGTGGCGAGTCGGGAGTCTTCGGCGTGTCGGCGGGTTCGGGCTTATCAGGCATGGCGGTGTCGGCGTGGCAACTTCGGCGTGGCAAGCGAGGCGTCAGCATACCAACTGCGCTACTCGCCCAGGAACTCCGACACGGCTTCCAGCCCTTCGATGTGATCCGCCACCACCTTGGCGATAAACGCAATGGGCACCGACAGCAGCGTGCCCCAGATGCCCCACAGCCAGGTGAACAAGAGCAGCATCATGAAGACGGCCACCGAGTTCATCCTGGCGATGCGGCCCGACATCCAGGTCGTGACCAGCACGCCGATCAGCAAGGCAATGGCCACCGAGCTGCCCGCCACCTGTAGCGCCGGCCCGATTTCGCCGAATTGAATCAGCGCCGCCACCCCCGTGCCCACCGCCGTCATCAGCGGGCCAAAGTACGGAATGATGTGCAAGGCGCCCGCCACCACCGCCCAGGTGGCGGCGTTTTCCAGGCCCAACAGGCGAAATGCGCCCCACGACAGCACGCCCAGCGCCACGTTCGTGACCAGCATCATCGCCATGTACATGTGAATCGAATTGTTGATCTGGTCCAGCATGTGCACGCTGATCTTCTTCTGCGACAAGGTCGTGCCCGCCACCTTGACGAACTTGCGCTTGAACGCGTTGCCCGACAGCAGCAGGAAGAACACCAGGAACACGCTCATGGTGGCCTGGCCCAGGAAGGTGGCCAGCCCCTTGGAACCCCACAGCAGGAATTCACTGAAGCCCGCGTCGGACTTGGCCACCACCACCTGGCGGCCCGGCTCTACGCCGCCGGTATCCTGCAGCACGCTGGCCGCGCCTTTGATGCGTTCAATGAAGGAACCATCGCCGCTGGAAAAACCGCTTAGCGTGCGCGAGATCTTGCCGGAAATCTCGGGTAGCGCCTCAATGATGGAGCTGACCTGGCTTTGCGTGGCGTACACCAGGCCCGCCAGCCCGAAGGCAATCACGGCCATCAGGATGACAATACCGACCGGGCGCGGCAGGCGCACCCGTTCCATCAGGGTCACGGCAGGGTCCAGCGCATACGCCACGACAATGGACATGACCACGGGCACGATGAATTCCTGCGCCATCTTCAGGGAAAACAGCACGGCCAACACGGTCAGCGTGGTCAGACAGGCGCCGCGCGCCCAGACGTGCGTGACGTTGGGCGCGGGTTCGGGGATGATGCCGGCGTCTTGGACGGTGGCTTTTTCATCCGAAGCGCGGTCGTCCGGCCCGGACTTTTCCGCCGCCCGTTCTTCCGGCGACATGGTTTCCGGCGACGCTTTTTCCAGCGTAGTCTTTCCCGGCGTCACCTTCCCCGGCGTCGCGCTTTCCATCCCGTCCCCTCGCATTTCATTTTGGTGAACGTGGACAGCAAGTATCGTGCCTGGAGATGTTCCGTTTGCTTTTCAGCCCTGCCTTTTACCCCTTCACCGCCAGCAGCCCCGCCTGCCCTTCGTGGTCGCGCTGCGCGCGTTCCAGAATGAATTCGATCAGCATGGAAATCGCGCGCGGATGGTGGCGGTTGGGCATGTACAGCATGTACATGCCGCGCCCAAAGATACTTAGCCGCCACTGCGTCAGCGCCGCCAGCAGCTCGCCGCGCGCAATGTCGTCATGCACCACGTAGTCCGGCACCACGCCCACCCCCAGCCCGGCGCGAATGGCATCCCGTAGAAAGGCGTAGTTGCGCGAAATTACCGTGGGTTCCAGCACCACATGCTGGCGTGGCTGGCCGCCGTAGTAGGCCGACAACCGCAATGGCCGGCCAATGACGGCTGCGCTGATGATGGGCGCCTGGGCCAGATCATCGGGCCGCTGGGGCAGCCCCCGCACGTCGGCATAAGCTTTGGATGCGCAGGCCACGTAGCGCACCAGCCCGAGTTCGCGCGCCACCAGGTTTTGCGGCGGCTCGGACATGATGCGTACCGCGATATCGACCTCGTCGCGCAATAGATCGTCAACGCTGTTCTCGAACAGCACGTCCAGCACGATATCGGGATACGCCTGCTTGAACTCCAGCAGCCAGGGCGTCATCACAAATTGCCCATAGCCGCTGGGCACGCTCAAGCGCACCTTGCCTTGCGGCGTCTTGCCCAGGGTGTCGACCGCCTCGCGCGCGGCGACCAGTTCGTCCTGGATGCTGCGGCCATGTTGATACAGCTTCAGCCCGATCTCGGTGGCTTCCACGTGGCGCGTCGTGCGCCGCACCAGTTGCATGCCCACTGAACGCTCTAGTTGATTCAGGTGGTAGCTGACGTTGGCGCGGGTCATCTTCAGCCGGCGCGCGGCTTCGCTCAAGTTGCCGGCGTCCAGGATATCGACCAGCAAGGTCAGGGATTTGGTGTCCATGGCGTCTCCTTGGGCCGGATTGTCAAATTTTTTTATCCGTCGTGTCAATTCCTGATGGCATTGTCAAGACATCTTTACTGGGAAAGAATAAAGAACTAAGAGACACACGCAAAACAAGACAAGCGGTTTTTCCGGCTTGCCAGGCGCCGCGACAGCGGCCGCCACTAAGGAGACAAGGACCCATGACGGACAGCAGCACTGCCGGCGCCGCCCACGCGCGCCGCGACGAAGACATCCTGGTCATCACCCTGGACCACCCGCCGGTCAACGCGCTTAGCGCGGACGTGCGGCGCGGCCTGGCCGACGCCATCCAGGCCGCGCAGGCCGACCCCGACGTGCGCGCCATTCTGCTGGTGGGCGCGGGCAAGAACTTCATTGCCGGCGCCGACATCCGCGAATTCGGCAAACCGCCCAAGCCACCCGCCCTGCCCGACGTCTGCAACCAGATTGAAGCCAGCACCAAGCCGGTGGTGGCCGCGCTGCATGGCGCGGCGCTGGGCGGCGGACTGGAAGTGGCCTTGGCCGCGCACTATCGCGTGGCGCTTGCCAGCGCCAAGCTGGGCTTGCCCGAAGTAAACCTGGGCCTGCTGCCGGGCGCGGGCGGCACGCAGCGCACGCCCCGCCTGATTGGCGCGGCCGCCGCGCTGGACCTGATGCTGTCGGGCAAGCACCTGTCGGCCGACGCCGCATTGCGCGCCGGGCTGGTGGATGCGCTGGCCGAAGGCAATGACCCACTGACGGCGGGCCTGGCCTACACCCGCCAACTCTTGGCGCAAGACGCGGGCCCCCGCCGCAGCCGCGACGCCACCGCCGCGTTGGCCGACAAGGCCGCCGCCCTGGCCGAAGCCGCCGCGGCCGGCGAGCGCATCGCCAAGACGCTGCGCGGGCTGTATTCGCCCGCCAAAATCGTCGAAGCCGTGCGCGCCGCCATCGAGCAACCCTTTGACGAAGGCCTGCGCACCGAACGCGCGCTATTCCTGCAATGCCTGGACAGCCCGCAGCGCGCCGGCCTGGTGCACGCCTTCTTTGCCGAGCGTGAAACCACCAAGGTCCCCGAACTGAAAGAAGGCAAGCCGCGCGCCCTGAACAAGATCGGCGTGGTGGGCGGCGGTACGATGGGCGCGGGCATCGCGGTGTCGGTGCTGGACGCCGGCTTGCCGGTGGTGATGGTTGAGCAGGACGACGCCGCGCTGGAACGTGGCCGCGCGCGTGTGGCGCAGGTGTACGACCTGCTGCTCAAGAAAGGCCGCATCACGGCAGAAGAACGCGACGCCCGGCTGGCACGCCTGACCGGCGCCACCACCTACGACGCCCTGAGCGATGCCGACCTGATAATCGAGGCCGTGTTCGAGGACATGGACGTGAAGCTGGCCGTGTTTGCCGAACTGGACCGCGTGGCCAAGCCCGGCGCGGTGCTGGCCACCAACACGTCGTACCTGGACGTGAACCGCGTCGCCACCGCCACGCGACATCCGGGCAACGTGCTGGGGCTGCACTTCTTTTCGCCGGCCAACATCATGAAGCTGCTGGAGATCGTGGTGGGCGAGCAGACCGCGCCCGACACGGTGGCCACCGGCTTCGAACTGGCGCGCAAACTGCGCAAGACGCCCGTGCGCGCGGGCGTGTGCGATGGCTTTATCGGTAACCGCATCCTGGCCGTGCACCGGCAGGCGGCGGACATGATGATGGAAGACGGCGCGTCGCCCTACGACATCGACGCCGCCGTGCGCGAGTTTGGCTACCCCATGGGCCCCTACCAGATGGCCGACCTGGCGGGCGGTGACATCGGCTGGGCCACCCGCAAGCGCCGCGCCGCCACCCGCGACCCCGCCTTGCGCTACGTGCAGATTCCCGACCGCCTGTGCGAACGCGGCTGGTTCGGCCAGAAGACGGGCCGTGGCTTTTACCTGTACCCCGATGGCGCGCGCGTGGGCACGCCGGATCCGGACGTGCTGGCCATCATCGACGACGAACGCCGCCGAGCCGGCGTCACCCCGCGCCCGTTCACGCACGAAGACATCCAGCGCCGCTACCTGGCCGCCATGATCAACGAAGCCGCCAACGTGCTGGACCAGGGCATTGCGCTGCGCCCGTCCGACGTGGACGTGGTGTTCCTGTCCGGCTACGGCTTTCCGCGCCACCACGGCGGCCCGATGCACTACGCCGACAGCGTGGGCCTGGACCGCGTGCTGGCCGACATCCGCGCCTATGAGCAGGAAGACCCGGCGTTCTGGAAGCCGTCGCCGCTATTGGTGCGCCTGGCCGAATCCGGCCGCAACTTCGCCAGCCTGAATCAGGCTGCCTGAACGCAGGTTTTTTAGCCGCCGGCCGCCTGAACACCGCCCGCCTGAATACAGAACCCACTTTCGACTGGAACCCTTATGCGCGAAGCCGTCATCGTCTCTACCGCCCGCACCCCCATCACCAAGGCGGGGCGTGGCGAATTCAACCAGATCGCCGGCCCCACGCTGGCGGCGCATGCCGTGCGCGCCGCCGTTGACCGCGCGGGCATCGACCCCGCCCTGATCGAAGACGCCTTCATCGGCTGCGGCTACCCCGAAGGCGCCACGGGCCGCAACATCGGCCGGCAAGCCGTCATCCGGGCCGGCCTGCCGGTCAGCGTGGGCGGCGCCACCATCAACCGCTACTGCGCCTCGGGCCTGCAAGCCATCGCGTCGGCCGCCAGCCGCATCGTGATGGACGGCGCCCCGGCCGTGATCGCGGGCGGCGTGGAACTGGTGTCGCAGATCCGCACGCGCGACGACGGCGTCAGCGGCATGGACCCCTGGATACTGGCGAACAAGCCCGAACTCTATTTGCCCATGATCGAAACCGCCGACATCGTGGCCGCCCGCTACGGCATCAGCCGCGAAGCGCAAGACCGCTTCGCCGCGCAAAGCCAGGCGCGCACCGAAGCCGCGCAAGCCGCCGGCCGCTACCGCGAAGAGATCATCGCCGTTACCACCACCATGTCCGTCACCGACCGCGCCACGGGCGTCGTCAGCGAACGCGAAGTCACGGTGGACAAAGACACCTGCAACCGCCCCGGCACCACCTACGAAGCGCTTGCCGGCCTTGCGCCCGTGCGCGGCGAAGGCCAGTTCGTCACGGCCGGCAATGCCTCGCAACTGTCCGACGGCGCGGCCGCCTGCGTGTTGATGGAAGCCGCCGACGCCCAGCGCGCCGGCATCCGCCCGCTGGGCGCGTTCCGGGGCCTGGCCATTGCCGGCTGCGAGCCCGACGAAATGGGCATCGGGCCCGTCTACGCCGTGCCCAAGTTGCTGGCGCGTCATGGCTTGAAGGTCGATGACATTGACCTGTGGGAATTGAACGAGGCGTTTGCGTCGCAAGCGCTGTATTGCCAGGAAAAGCTGGGCATCCCCATGGACCGCCTGAACGTGGACGGCGGCTCCATCGCGCTGGGCCACCCGTTTGGCGTGACCGGCGCGCGCCTGGCCGGCCATGTGCTGATCGAAGGCCGCCGCCGCGGCGCCCGCTATGCCGTCGTCACGATGTGCATCGGCGGTGGCATGGGCGCGGCGGGCCTGTTTGAAATCTATGCTTGAGATGCATTAAGGACCGACATGGACTTGGAATTCACCCCCGAAGAAAACGCCTTCCGCGACGACGTGCGCGCCTTCCTGGCGGCCAAGCTGCCCCGGCGCCTTTCCGACAAGGTTGGGCTGGGCAAGCTGCTTACCAAAGACGACATGGTTGAATGGCACGCCATCCTGAACCAGCAAGGCTGGCTGGCCAGCCACTGGCCCGTGGAATACGGCGGCACCGGCTGGAGCGCCACGCAAAAATTCATTTTCGATAACGAATGCGCGCTGGCCGCCGCGCCCCGCATCGTGCCCTTCGGCCTGAGCATGCTGGGGCCGGTGCTGATCAAGTACGGCAACGAAGCGCAGCGCCAGTACTGGCTGCCCCGCATCCTGGACGGCAGCGACTGGTGGTGCCAGGGCTATTCCGAACCCGGCGCGGGCTCCGACCTGGCTTCCGTCAAGACCACCGCCGTGCGCGACGGCGACCACTACATCGTCAACGGGCAAAAAACCTGGACCACGCTGGGCCAGTACGCCAACATGATTTTCTGCCTGGTGCGCACCTCGCAGGAAGGCCGGCGCCAGGAGGGCATCAGCTTCCTGCTCATCGACATGAACAGCCCGGGCATCGAAGTGCGCCCCATCATCACGCTGGACGGTGAACACGAAGTCAACGAAGTGTTCTTTTCCGATGTGCGCGTGCCCGTCGAGAACCTGGTGGGCGAAGAAAACCGGGGCTGGACCTGCGCCAAGTACCTGCTGACTTACGAGCGCACCAACATTGCGGGCGTGGGCCAATCCACCGCCGCGCTGGAACGTCTGAAGGCCGTGGCCGCCAAGCAGAAAAAGAACGGCCGCCCCCTGGCCGAAGACCCTGACTTTGCCGCCCGGATGGCGCGCGTGGAAATCGAACTGGCCAATATGCGCACCACCAACCTGCGCGTGGTGGCGGCGGTGGCGGGCGGCGGTGCGCCGGGTGCGGAAAGCTCGATGCTGAAGATACGCGGCACGCAGATCCGCCAGGAAATCACGGCCTTGAACCGCCGCGCCATGGGCCCGTACGCGCGCCCCTTCGTGCCCGAATCGCTGCACGACGGCTACGACGCCGCCCCCATCGGCCCCGAAGGCGCCGACAGCGCGGCGGCGCAGTACTTCAACAACCGCAAGCTGTCGATCTTCGGCGGCTCCAATGAAATTCAGAAAAACATCATCTCGAAGATGATCTTGGGACTGTAAGGGCCGGCCATGAACTTTGAACACACCGAAGACCGGCGCATGCTTTCCGACATGCTGCGCCGCTTTGTCAGCGAGCAGTACGACTTCGCCACCCGCGAACGCCACGCGCAATCGGCCCAGGGCTACAGCGTGGAATTCTGGCGCCGCTATGCGGAACTGGGCGCCATCGGCGCCTTGTTCTCCGAGGCCGATGGCGGCCTGGGCGGCGCGGGCTTTGATATCTCGGTCGTCTTCGAGGCGCTGGGACGCGGCCTGGTCGTGGAACCTTTTTTGGACGCCTTGATGGTGGGCAGCGCCATCGCCGCCGCCGGCACGCCCGCGCAACGCGAAGCCGTGGACGGCCTCATCGCGGGTTCCATCACCGCCGCGCTGGCCCAGGCCGAACCCGATTCCGGCTATGAGCTGGCACGAGTCAGCACGCGCGCCGAACCGTCGGGCGACGGCTGGGTGCTCAACGGCGCCAAGGCCGTGGTCACGGCGGGCGAACACGCGGACCTGTTCCTGGTGTCGGCGCGCACTTCCGGTGCGGAAGATGACGAAGCCGGCATCAGCCTGTTCTTGGTCAGCGCCGGCACGCCCGGGCTGGCGGTGCGCGGCTACGGGCTGATCGACGGTGGACGCGCCGCCGAAGTCACGCTGACCGACGTCAAGCTGGGCCCCGAGGCCTTGCTGGGCGAGGCCGGTGCGGGCTACCCGCTGCTGGAACGCGCCACCGGGCGCGGCATCCTGGCGCTGTGCGCCGAAGCCGTGGGCGCGATGGACTGCGCCCGCGACGCCACCCTGGAATACCTGCGCACGCGCCGCCAGTTCGGCACGCCCATCGGCAGCTTCCAGGCCTTGCAGCACCGCATGGCCGATGTGCTGCTGGAAATTGAACAAGCGCGCTCGGCCGTCATCAACGCCGCCGCCGCGCTGGACAACCCCGACCGCGTCACCCGCGAACGCGCCTTGTCCGCCGCCAAGTTCACCATCGGCCGCATCGGCACACTGGTGGCCGAAGAAAGCATCCAGTTGCATGGCGGCATCGGCATGACCTGGGAATTGCCGTTGGCGCACTACGCCAAGCGCCTGGTCATGATCGACCACCAGTTGGGCGACGAAGACCATCACCTGCGCCGCTACATCGCGCTGGCGCAGGCGTGAACGGAGGCCAGCCCGACATGACGCAGGCCCACGCCGCTCTGCCACCGCTATCACCTCCGTTCTCGGCGCCGTTTCCCGTGCGCAGCGCCGCCGACGTGCAACGGCTGCAAGCCCGCCCGCTGGCGGAAACGTTGACGGTGCAAAGCACCTACGAGATCTTCCGCAACTCGGCCGCGGCCTTTGGCGACAAGACCGCGCTGACCTTCCTGCGCTCGGCGGACCCCGATGACGAGGCCATCCGCTGGAGCTATCGCGAGCTGCTGGCCGGCATCCACCAGACGGCCAACCTGCTGCACGACCTGGGCGTGCGCGCGGGCGACGCCGTGGCCGTCATGCTGCCCGGTTGCCTGGAATACCACCTGGCGCTGTGGGGCGGCGAGGCGGCGGGCATTGTCCAGCCGCTGAACCCGCTGCTGACGGAAGACAAACTGGCGTCTCTGATGACGACGGCGCGCGCCAAGGTGCTGATCGCCTATGGCGCGGACGCCGATTGCGAAATGTGGTCCAAGGCGCTGCGGCTGCGCGAGCGCGTGCCCAGCCTGCAAACCCTGCTGCGCGTGGCGCCGCACACCGAACCGCTGTCGGACCGCCCCGCGCTGCCCGACTACGCGCTGGACTTCAACGCCAATCGCTCGGCGCAACCGGCCGACCGCCTGCTCAGCGAACGGATCATCCGCGCCAGCGACGTGGCCGCTTATTTCCATACGGGGGGCACCACCGGCGCGCCCAAGCTGGCCATCCACACCCACGCCAACCAGGTCTTTACCGCCTGGGCGGCCGTGCAGTTGCAGAACGCGGGGCCGACCGACGTGGTCATCAACGGCTATCCGCTGTTCCACGTGGCGGGTGTGTTGCCGGCCTCGCTGGCGGCCTTGTCGGCCGGCGTGGAAACCGTCATTCCCACCCCTTTGCTGCTGCGCAACCGCGAGGTGCTGCGCAACTACTGGCGGCTGGTCGAAAAGCATCGCGCGACGTCCTTGCAAGGTGTGCCGACCATATTGGCGGCGCTGGCCGACGTGCCGCTGGCGGGCGCCGATATCTCGTCCTTGCGCTATTGCCGCACCGGCGCCGCGCCGCTGCCCGCCGAACTGGCCGCGCGCTTCAAGCGGCTGTTCGGCCTGCAAGTGAATGAAAGCCTGGGCATGACGGAAATGGCCGGCATCTCGTCCATCACGCCGCCGGGCTCGGTATTTCCCGTCAACTGCGTGGGCTACCCGCTGCCCTACGTGCAGGTACGCATCGTCGGCCTGGACATCCCCGCTGGGCAAGCCGCGAAGGACCTGCCCCCCGGCACGCCCGGCATGGTGTTGTTCAAGGCGCCCAACGTGATCCCCGGTTTTCTGGACCCCGCCGACACCGCCCGCGCCTTCACCGAAGACGGCTGGCTGATCAGCGGCGACGTGGGCTTCATGGATGCCGAAGGCCGGCTGCATTTGCAAGGCCGCGCCAAGGACCTGATTATTCGCAGCGGCCACAACATCGACCCCAAGACCATCGAAGACGCGCTGGCCACGCACCCGGCCGTGCACCTGTGCGCCGCCGTCGGCGCGCCGGACGCCTATGCCGGCGAATTGCCGGTGGCCTTCGTCACGCTGATGGAAGGCGCGCAAGCCACCGAAGCTGAACTCGTTGCCTACGCGGCCGCGCACGTGGATGAAGGCCCGGCGCGGCCCAAGCGCGTCATCGTGCTGGACGCCATGCCCATGACCAATGTGGGCAAGATCTACAAACCTGATTTGCGCCACCTGGCCACTGCCGTATCGGTAGAGGCGGTGGTGGCGCGCACCCTGCAAACGGCCGGGCTGGCGGAAGACAGCAATATCTTCCGCGTGCTGGCCGATGCGCAACCGGATGTCGCTGTTGAAGCGGCATCCGGCGTGTCCGCGCCGCTGAAGGAGCAGTTGCGCGAAGCCTTGGCGCGCTTGCCGGTCAAAGTCGTGCTGCGCGACTGAACCCGGAACGCGTCCAAGCACATCTCGACCCATTTCCACACACACAACAAACCACAACACCACTGGAGACAACCCATGCTGAAGATGCCCAAGCGCCGCGCCTGCCTGGCCGCACTGCTGCTTGCCACCACCGGCGCCGCCTTGCCGCTGGCCGCCAACGCGCAAACCGACTTTCCCACCAAGCCCATCACGCTGATCGTGCCCTTCCCGGCCGGCGGCTCCACCGACCGCCACCTGCGCATCGTGGCGCAGGACGCCTCCAAATACCTGGGTCAGCAGGTCATCGTGGAAAACCGGCCCGGCGCGGGCGGCACCCTGGGCCCGGCCACCATGGCGCGCACCGCCAAGCCCGACGGCTACACCATCAGCCTGTACACGCTGGCCATGCTGCGCATGCCGTACATGCAGAAAAGCAGCTGGGATCCCATCAACGACTTCAGCTTCATCATCGGCTTGTCGGGCTACACCTTCGGCTTCACGGTGCGTTCGGACTCGCCGTACAAGACCTTCAACGAATACATCGAGGCCGCTCGCAAGGCGCCGGGCACCATCGACTACGGCTCCACCGGCGTGGGTTCGTCGCCGCACCTGCTGATTGAAGAAATCGCCCTAAATTCCAAGGTCAAGCTGAACCACGTGCCGTTCAAGGGCAACGCCGACATGCAGCAGGCGCTGTTGGGCGGCCACGTCATGGCGCAAAGCGACGCCACCGGCTGGGACCAGTTCGTGGACTCCGGCAAGATGCGCTTGTTGGTCACTTTCGGCGAAAAGCGCACCACGCGCTGGCCCGACGTGCCCACCGCGCAAGAGCTCGGCTACAAGGTGGTGTCGACCTCGCCGTATGGCCTGGCCGGCCCCAAGGGCATGGACCCGGCCGTCGTGAAAACGCTGCATGACGCCTTCAAGAAGGCGCTGTTCGACAAAGCCAGCATGGACGTCATGAAGCAACTGAACCAGGAACCCGCGTACCGCAACAGCGCGGACTACAAGGCCTGGGCGCAAGCCACGTTCGTGAAAGAGAAGGACCTGATCGAATACCTGGGCTTGATGGCGAAGGATTGATCATAGGTCGGCAAGAGCCCTGATACAGGGCCAAAAAAGCCGGACGGGACCGCAGATTTTCTTTGCATGCTACGTTTGTATGCAAAAAATGTCTGCCTTTCCTGTCCGGCTTTTTGATAGACTGGCTGCCCGATTGTTTTACCCTCCGGCCCGCCGCAGCCGCGCCCCATGACCCAGGAAGTTCCGCTAGACCCCAGCGCCGACGATATTGCCCGCGAAGTGGCCGCCGCCATCGTGGCGCACAAGCTTCCGCCGGGTACGCGCTTGCGCGAAGAAGCGCTGGCGCGGGTCTACAAGGTCAGCCGCACCAAGATCCGCGCGGCGTTGCTGATGCTGTCCAAGGACAAGCTGATCAACATCGTTCCCGACAAGGGCGCGTTTGTCAGCAAGCCGGACGCCAACGAAGCGCGCGAAGTCTATGCCGTGCGCCGCATCCTGGAAGCCGCGCTGGCCAAGGAATTCGTGGCGCGCGCCACCGCCGCCGACTACCGCCGTATTGACGCCCACCTGGCCGAGGAACGGCTGGCGGTGCAAGCCGGCGACGTGCAAAAGCGCAACTATCTGCTGGGGCATTTCCACATTCTGCTGGCCGAAGCCGTGGGCAATTCGGTGCTGACGGGCATGCTGCGCGAACTGTCCGCGCGCAGCGCCGTGATCACCGTGCTGTACCAAAGCTCGCATGACGCCAGTTGCTCGTCGCAAGAGCACCACGCTTTCATCGAGGCCGCGCGCGCGGGCGACACCGAACGCGCTTGCGCGCTGATGGACGAACACCTGGAACACGTACAGACCGCGCTGAATTTCACCGAAGACGGCACGGGTGGCGGAGACTTGGTCACGGCGCTGCTTAGCTGAGGCCGTACTCCTTTCACCCCGCAGTCGTCCCACCCAGCATCTGCCCCATGCGCTGCTGTAGCCAAAGCTCGGTCGTGCTTAACGACGCGCCTTGCAGCCACAAGGTACGCACCGACAACATCGGCAAGGACAAGCCTGTGCACGGCAC
The DNA here is from genome assembly GCF_038594925.1 of Achromobacter sp. JD-1. NCBI lineage: Bacteria > Pseudomonadati > Pseudomonadota > Betaproteobacteria > Burkholderiales > Alcaligenaceae > Achromobacter > Achromobacter sp. JD-1. The sequence continues at coordinate 68,948 of NZ_JBCGCS010000014.1, forward strand.
CCGCGTCAGCGTTCTGCGAAAGCTTTCGTATTCGGCGATGTTCAACGGCAGGATCGCCCAGCCCAGTTCGTCGGCCACCATGCCGGCAATGCTGTAGAAGCTGTCCGTGCGCCAAACGGTGGGGCTCAGCACCACCTCTTCCACGCCTTCCATCTGCATGACCAGTTGCCGGTAACGCGCCAGGTCGCTGCGCGTGACCTCGGCCAGGGCCGCCAGCGGATGGCCCGACGCCACGAACACCGCCTGCGCCACATGGCCCAGATAACGGTGCGCGAAGGCGCTGCCGGGGTCGCCCCGGTCGAAGTGGAACGCAATGCTGGCGCGACCCTGCTGCACGTAGTCGGCCACCTCGGTCGCGGTGCCGTTCAACTGCGTGAGTTCCAGGGCGGGAAAGCGCTCAGCCACTTCCACCATCAGCGCGCCCAGCACCTGGTACGGCAGCGCTTCGTCCAGCGCGATCGACAGTCGCGCGTCCTGCCCCGCCGCGAAAGACAAGGCCCGCTGATCCAGCCCGCCCGCCTGCCGCAGCAGTTCACGCGCCTCTTGCAGCATCACTTCGCCAGCGGGCGTCAGCGTAGCGTTGCGCCGCGAGCGGTCGAACAATTCCACGCCCAGGTCGGCCTCCAACAGGCCCACCGAGGTACTGACGGCGGACTGCGCGCGGCCCAGCGCACGCGCCGCGGCAGAAAAGGAACCGGCATCCGCCGCTGCCACGAAATGCCGAAGTTGATCCAAGGTCCATTGCATGTCGCCCTCCGTAATTCATCTATTTTATAGATGGAATCAAACTTTTTACGGCAAATAAACAGATAGATAATGCCGGCCTTGCACTCGTAGCGCCGCCGAAACCGCGCGGCCGGGTGTGGTTTAACCAGGAGTAGAACTATGCAGCGGACTCATTCGAACGCTGTCGCCACGGCCGACCCGCGCCGTTGGCTGGTGCTGGGCATTGTGTCCATTGCCTTGTTGTTGATCGTGGTGGACATGACGGTGCTGTACACCGCCCTGCCCCGGCTCACGCACGAGCTGGGCGTGACCGCGTCTGAAAAATTGTGGATCGTGAACGTGTACGGCTTGGTCGTATCCGGCCTGCTGCTGGGCATGGGCACGCTGGGTGACCGGCTGGGCCACAAGCGCCTGTTCATGATGGGCTTGGTCGTCTTCGGCGTGGCCTCGCTGGCCGCCGCCTATTCGCCGGGCGCGGCGTCCTTGATTGCGGCGCGCGTGCTGCTGGCGGTGGGCGCGGCCATGATGATGCCGGCCACCTTGTCCATCATCCGCCTGACGTTCGCCCAGGAACGCGAGCGCGCCGTGGCCATCGGCATCTGGGCGTCGGTGGCCTCCGGCGGCGCGGCGCTGGGGCCGGTGGTGGGCGGCGTGCTGCTGGAGCATTTCTGGTGGGGCTCGGTGTTCCTGATCAACGTGCCCATCGTGCTGCTTGCGCTGCCGCTGGCCTGGCGGTGCATCCCGGCCAGCCGCCCCGCCGCCGCCCGCCCCTGGGACCTGATGGGCTCCTTGCAAGTCATGGCGGGCTTGATCCTGTGTGCCTATGCGTTGAAAGAACTGGGCCGCGCCAGCACCTCGTGGCTGCATGCCGGCCTGGCTTGCGCGGCCGGGGTCACAATCTTGACCTTGTTCGTGCGCCGCCAGCGTCGCCGCCCGTATCCGCTGATCGACTTCGCCATCTTCCGCAACGCCACCTTCAGTTCGGGCGTAGCCGCCGCCCTGTTCGCGGGCGCCGCGCTGCTGGGGCTGGAACTGGTCTTCAGCCAGCGCCTGCAACTGGTGCTGGGCATGTCTCCGATTCAGGCCGCGCTCTTCATCCTACCGCTGCCGCTTGCCGCCTTCGTGGCGGGGCCGCTGGCGGGCTGGCTCTTGGCCTATATGCGTGGCCCGCGCCTGATGTTCCTGGCGCTGGCCGTGTCGGCCACGGGCATGGGCGCGTATCTGCTGTGCTATGACGGCGCCATCTTGCCGCAGATGCTTAGCCTGAGCGTGCTGGGCCTGGGCATCGGCGCGACCATGACGGCGGCGTCCAGCTCCATCATGCAAAGCGCCACGCCGGAACGCGCCGGCATGGCGGCGTCGATTGAAGAGGTGTCCTACGAATTGGGCGGCGCGCTGGGCGTGACCTTGATGGGGTCCATCCTGTCGGGCGTGTATGCCAACACGCTGGACGTGCCCCCCGCTCTGGCGACGGCGCCCGCGCTGCGTGACAGCTTGGACGAAGCGCTGATCGTGGCGGAAGGCCTGCCGACGGACTTGGCGGCCACGCTGACGCACTTGGCCAAGACCGCGTTCGACACCGGCTATGCCGCCGTGATCGCCACGGCCACCGTCATGCTGCTGGCCACCGCCGCGTTCGTGCTGCTGAACCGCACGCGCCGGCAGGCGGCCCGGGGCTGAGCGAGGCACTCCCGTCACCGAATCCGAAAAGCGTGGTCCATGTCGGCGATCAAATCTTCTTCGTGCTCCAGCCCGATCGAAATCCGGATCAGCCCTTCCGACACGCCCGCCGCCGCGCGTTCCTCGGCCGGCACGCCGGAATGCGTGGTGGATGCCGGGTGGCACACCAGCGATTCCGTGCCGCCCAGGCTGACCGCCGACTTGAACAGATGCAGCGCGTTGATGAAGCGGAACGCCCGTTCGCGGCCACCCTCAAGCACGAAGGCGAAGGTGGAGCCGGGGCCGGTGCACTGGCGCTTATAGACCTCTTGGTAGGCGCGGTCAGAGATCATCTCCGGATGAAAAATGGCGACCTTCTCGTAAGGATTCCCGGCCAGCCATTGCGCCACCTTGGTCGCCGTGCGCGCCGCCTGCTTCATGCGCAGCACCACCGTTTCCATCGACCGCGTGATCATCCAGCACGAATGCGGGTCCAGTTGCGAGCCGAACGCGCTGCGAATGGCGCGCACCTTCTTGATCAGGTCCTTGCTGCCCGTGACGGCGCCCGCCACCAGGTCGCTGTGGCCGCCCACGTACTTCGTCAGCGAATACACGCACAGGTCCACGCCATGGTCGGCCGGCTTTTGAAAAATAGGCCCCAGCAGCGTGTTGTCGCACACTGATACGGGGCGATAGCCGTGGCGCGTTTCAAAGGCATCCAGCTCGTTCTTCATGCCTTCGAAATCGATCAGCGCGTTGGTGGGGTTGGCCGGCGTTTCCACGTAAAGCACGCGCACCGGCCCCTTGGCCGCCGCCTCCTCCAGCGCCGCGCGCATGGCCTGGGGCGACAGGCCGTCGCGGATGGCGTGCGAGCCGATGCCCCATTCCGGAAACACCTTGGCAATCAGCGTCTCGGTGCCGCCATACAGGGGCAGTGACTGCACCAACTGATCGCCGGGGCGCAAGAACGCCATCAGCACGGCGCTGATGGCGGCCATGCCGCTGGCCGTGACCGCCGCCGCCTCGGACCCATCCAGCAAGGCCAGCCGGTCTTCCACGATTTCCAGATTGGGATGATTGAAGCGGCTGTAGACCAGCCCGGCGGATTCGCCCTGCGGCAAGGGCTTGCGGCCCGACACCACATCAAAGAAGGCCGCGCCGTCCTCGGCGGACCGGAACGCGAAGGTGGACGTCAAGAAAACAGGCGGCTTGACCGCGCCTTCGGACAGAAAGGGGTCGTAGCCATAGGACATCATCTGCGTTTCCGCATGCAGCGGGCGTCCAAAAATATCCTTCTTGTGATAAGTCGAATACGTCATGGTGTGCCTCTTACTCTGGGATTCCCGCCGACCGGGCAGGCGCGTCTCGCATGTTGCGACGATAACGCCTATTCGTCCGCCTGCAACTGGCCGGGCACGACGCGGTTGCGGCCGTGGTGCTTGGCTTGGTAGAGGCCGCGGTCGGCCGCCCGGATCAAGTCGGTGCAGGGCTGGTCGTCAGTAGGAATGGCCGTGGCCGTGCCGATGCTGACGGTCAGCCAGGGTCCCGAGCCCAGATCCTTTTGCGGAATCTGCATGGCCTCGACCGCGCGGCGCAGCTTTTCGGCCGCCAAACGCGCGCTGCCACCCGGCGTGCCGGGCAGCACCAGCGCGAACTCTTCGCCACCAAAGCGGGCCGCCAGGTCGGTGGAACGGTCGCAACTGGCGAAGATGGTGTTGGCCACGCGCTTGAGCGCTTCGTCGCCGGCGATGTGGCCGTAGGTGTCGTTGTAGGCCTTGAAGTGGTCCACGTCGATCATCAACATGCTGATCTCGCGGCTGTCGCGGCGCGCACGCTGCCATTCGGCATTGAGGTATTCATCGAAGTAGCGGCGGTTGCCCAGGCCCGTCAAGCCATCGGAATTGGTTAGCCGCCGCAGTTCCATATTGCTTTCCAGCAGTTGCTGCTGGCTTTGGCGCAGCGCCTGGTAGGCCTCGTCGCGCTGCACCAGCGCCAGGTACGAGCGCGAGTGGTAACGGATGCGCGCCACCAGTTCGATGGAATCGGGCAGCTTCACCAGATAATCGTTGGCGCCCGACGAAAACGCCGCGCTCTTGATGGCGGCGTCTTCCTTGGTGGACAGCACGATGATGGGAATGTCGCGCGTGACCGGATGAGTGCGGTATTCCTTTACCAGGCTCAAGCCGTCCACGCCGGGCAGCACCAGGTCTTGCAGGATGACGGTGGGCCGCGTCTGAATGGCCACGGTCAGCGCTTTGTGAGGGTCCGAGCAATAGTGGAAATCGATATTGCCCTCCACCACCAGCGCGCGCCGGATCGCTTCGGCCACCATGACCTGATCGTCAACCAGCAGCACCATGGCCGCGTGGGCGTTCAAATCCGCCGAGCCGGCGCTATCTATGGGAGGGTGCATCGCTATTCCTTGATGTCTTGCAATGTTGGGCGCTCAGGCCAAGGCCTGGATCACGCGCGGCGCGATCTGGTCCAACGGTTTGATTTCCACCGCCGCCTGCAGGGCGGCCGCCGCCTTGGGCATGCCGTATACGGCACTGGTGGCCTGGTCTTGCGCAATGGTGAGACAGCCGCGTTCGCGCATGGCCTTCAGGCCGCGCGCGCCGTCCTGGCCCATGCCGGTCAGCAGCACGCCCACGGCGGTGCCGCGCCAGTGCTGCGCCACGCTATGAAAGAACACGTCGATGGACGGCCGGTACAGGCTTTCCTTGGGATCCGGGGTGTAACGCAGGGTGCCGTCGGCCAGCAGATGCAGGTGGTCGTCGGTGCCCGCCAGCAGGACCTGGCCCGGCAAGGGGCGTTCGCCTTCGCGCACCAAGCGCACGGGCAATAGCACCTGGTCGTTCAACCAGTCGGCCATGCCCGCGGCAAACGACGCATCCACATGCTGCACCAGCACAATGCCGGCGGGAAAATCCAGCGGCACGTCGCGCAGCAACTGGGCCAGCGTGGCCGGGCCGCCCGCCGACGCGCCGATCACCAGCAGCCGTTGCGCATCCGCGCGCGGGGCAGCCTTGGGCACCGGGGTCAAGTTGGGCCGGCTGCCGTAGCGACCGATCAGCCAGCCTATGTTGCGTATCTTGCGCAGCAAGGGCGCGGCGGCGGTGCGTAGATCGCCCCCGCCCACCACGGGCGTATCGACCGCGTCCAGCGCGCCGTGGCCCATGGCGTCGAACACCCGCGCGGTGTGGCGGGCCACGTCCACGGTGACCACCACGATGGCGCACGGCGACTCGGCCATGATGCGGCGCGTGGCTTCCACCCCATCCATGACGGGCATGATCAGGTCCATCAGCACCACATCGGGCCGGTCGCGCGCGCACTGGGCCACGGCCTCTTCACCGTTGGACGCCACCCACGCCACTTCCAGCCCGGGTTCCAGCGCGATGGCGCGCCGCAGGGTTTCAACCGCTATTTGCAGATCGTTGACGATGCCGATTCTCACGTCAGTGCCTTCCCGATCAGGTCTTCGACGGCGTCCAGCAACGCGTCGTCATGGAAACTTCCCTTGGCCAAATAGTAGTCAGCGCCGGCGTCCAGCCCGCGCCGCCGGTCTTCCTCGCGATCTTTGTACGACACCACCATCACCGGCACGCCTTGCAGCTTGGCGTCGGCCTTGATGCGCGACACCAGTTCGATGCCGTCCATGCGCGGCATGTCCACATCAGTCACGACCAAATCAAAATCCTCGCTGCGCAGCATGTTCCAGCCATCCATGCCGTCGACCGCCACGGCCACCTCAAAGCCCCGGTTCACCAGCAGCTTGCGTTCCAGTTCGCGCACGGTCAGCGAATCGTCCACCACCAGCACGCGCTTGCGGCGGCGCGTCTGGGCAACCTGGCCCGCGCCGTCCACCCGCGTCAGGCGGCCGGCTTCGATCAGCTTCTGCACCGACAGCAGCATGTCTTCCACGTCCAGAATCAACAGCGGCGTGCCGTCGTCCATCAAGGCGCCCGCCATCACGTCCTGCACCTTGCCCAGCCGGGGGTCCAGCGGCTGCACCACCAACGTGCGCTCGCCCACATAGCGGTCCACGGCAATGCCGTAGCGCTTGTCGTGATCGCCCACCACCACCACCGCCACGGATTCCGTCGCGGGCGCGGGTTCGCCGCCCCGCAAGATCTGCCGCGCCGACACCAGCCCCACCTGCCGGTCCATGAACCGAAAATGCTGATGGCCTTCCAACTGTTCAATGTCTTCCCTGCGCACCTGCAAGGCATGGCTGACGTAGGCCAGCGGGAACGCATAGATGGCGCCCTGCACCTCAACCAACAAGCTGCGCACCACCGACAGCGACAAAGGCATTTCCAGCACGAAGCGCGTGCCCTGCCCGCTGGTCTGATGAATGCGCACCGCGCCGCGCAACTGGCGCACCATGGTCTGCACCACGTCCAGGCCCACCCCGCGCCCGGATATCTCGGTCACTTCGCCGCGCGTGCTGAAGCCGGACAGGAACAGGAATTCCAGCAGCTCGGCTTCGCTCAGGCGCGCTGCCGTGTCAGCCGTGGTCAGCTTGCGCTGCACGACTTCCCCGCGCAACCGGTCCAAGGAAATGCCCGCGCCGTCGTCGCTCAGTTCCACCACCAGCATGCCGGCGGAATGCCGCGCCGACAGCTTGATCAGGCCTTCTGGGGGCTTGCCGGCGTCTAGCCGATCCATCGGCATTTCAATGCCGTGGTCCACCGCGTTGCGCAGCAGATGCATCAGCGGCGCGTCCAGCTTTTCCAGAATGTCGCGGTCCACTTGCGTGGTGTCGCCCTCGATTTCCAGCCGCACCTGCTTGCCCAGCGATCGGCCCAGGTCGCGCACCATGCGCGGCATGCCGCCCACGCCGTCGGCAAACGGCCGCATGCGGCAAGCCAGCGCGGTGTCGTACAGGCGTTGGGCCAGATGGCTCATGCGCCAGCCAAACTCATCCACTTCATTGGTGCGCTGGGTCAGTTCCTGCTGGCATTGCTCGACGATGCGCTGGGCGTCGTCCAGCGCTGCCTGCACGCGCGCGTCCACATACTGGCCCGCCAGCGCGCCGCGCACGCCATCCAGTGCCTGCGCCGCGCCCGCTTGCAAGCGTCGCAGGCGCAGCATGGACGCGCCGAAGGGGCCAACCCAGTGCGACTCCACCAGCGTCTCGCTGGACAGGCCCAGCAATTTGTTCAGCGTGTCGGCGGTGACGCGCAACACGCGCTCGCCTTCGAAGATGCCTTGATCGGAACTACGGCGTGCGGTCGGCGGAGCGGGAGATGTCGGGGTGGGCGCCGAGGTCGGCGTCGGCGTATCCTCGATGCGCACGATGGGCGGCAGGAAGTCCGACGGCCTGGGCGGTCGCGCCAGCGCAAAGGCTGATGCGGACACGGCGGGCGTGGCGGGTACCTTGGGTGCCGCGCACGCATTGCTCAGGCGCACCACCAGGTCATCGATCTCGCCGCCCAGTTCCGCGCCGGGCGTCGCTACCCGCTGCAGCAGGTCGGTACCCAGCAGCAAGGCGTCGATATCGTCCGCCTGCAAGCGCAGCCGCCCTTCCTGCGCGGCCACCAGGCAGTCTTCCATGGCGTGCGCAATACGCACGGCGGGGTGCAGATCCACAATACGGGCCGCCCCCTTGAGCGAATGCGCCGCGCGCATGCAGGCTTCAAGCTGGGCCGCCGAGGTGGGGTCGTGCTCCAGCGCCAGCAGGCCGTTGTTCAGCACCTGCACCTGCGTGCGAGTTTCAAGCTGGAACAGCTCTAGCAAAGAGGCGTCGCGCATCTCGTCGGGGTTCACGCCAGGCTCCGTTCCAAAGCTTGCATCAGCAGGGTTTCGTCCAGCACGCCCACGCTGCGGCCGCCGCACTGCGCCACGCCGCGCGAATACTTCAGGCTGGCGCCCTCTACGGTGGACGGCAGCGGTTCCAGTTGGTCCAGGTTGATGGCATGGATGCCTTCAACCTCGTCCACGGGCAGCACCACGGCCCGGCCCGCGCCACCGAATATCAGCATGCGCGCCGCGCCGGGGCGGTCGCGCGTGTCGTCCGACGCGCCGTGCAAGCCCAGCAGACGCGCCACCGACACACATACGGTCAAGGTGCCGCGCACATTGGTCACGCCCAGCACCGCCGGGTCGCGGCGATGCGGCAGCGCCAGAATCTGGCGGCTGGCGGCCACTTCGTCCAACGCCCGTGTCGGCAGCGCCAGCCATTCGCCGCCGACGCGAAACACCAGCAGCGAAGACAAGCGAACATCTTGCCGGATCTGGGCAATATCGCTGTCAGACGAATCCAGCTGTGGCGGCAGCCGGTCCAGAATGCGTTTGGCGGCGGCCGCATAGACCGGGCAGTTGCGGCAATGCACGTGCGCGGGCAATTGCTCGCAGCTTTTGTCGCCGCGGATACCGATGCGGTTCCAGCAGTCGTCAACGTCGGACAAGCGCGCGGGGGACTCAATCACGTCGTGCCTCCTGTCGCGCGGCACGCGCCTGCAGGCGGCGCGCGCCTTCGATGTCACCGGAGGACGCAATCAAGGCGGCCAGATGCAGCAGCGCCTCGCGGTGGGTGGGGTCCAGATACAGCGCCTTGCGGTACGACGCTTGCGCCTGGCTTGCGTCGCCCGCCGCGTCTTGCAGCAGGCCCAGCAGATGCAGCGCATCGGCGCTGACGCCGTGCAGGTCTATGTGCGCGCGGCATTGCGCCAGCGCATCCTGCACGCGCCCGCGATCCGCCATCTGCGCAATCTGGCGCAGAGATGCCGTGGCGCTGGTGCTGCCCGTGGGCATGGCGCAATCGCCCCTTGCCGCGCTGTGGTCGCCATGGCCAGACGCCGGGGCAATGGCCGCATGCGCCAAGGGCAGGCGCGCTGCCGGCGCCTGCGCCACGGGCCGCCGGGGCGGCGACCAGGCATGCACGATGGGGGCAGCCCCATTGGCCCCCATCGACCCGGCTGTGCCCCAGGCCCGCATGGGGGGTTCGGGCGGCGGTGGCAAGGGCTGCGCGCGAAATGCAAATGCCCGCGCGATTGGCAGCGCGGGCAGACGGCGCTGCGTCAACAAGCTGGTTTCCGCCGGCCCCACAAAGACCAGGCCGTCGTCACGCGCAAAGCGACGCAGCACCTGCACGGCACGTTCCTGGGTCGGCCCGTCAAAGTAGATCAGCAAGTTGCGGCAGAACACAAAGTCATAGGGTGCTGCGCCCGCCAGCAGGTCGCCGTCGAACAGATTGCCGTGTTGAAAACGGACCCGTTCGCGGACCTGCGGGTTCAGTTGATGGCCCTCGGCCGTTTCAACAAAGTGGCGGTCGCGATAGGCCAGGTCGCCGCCACGAAAGGCGTTGCGGCCATACACGGCACGCTGCGCGAACTGCACCATGCGCTCGCTGATGTCCACGGCGTCCACCTGAAAACGCGCGGCCGGCACGCCCGCATCCAGCAAGGCCATGGCGATGGAGTACGGCTCTTCGCCGCTGGCGCACGGCACGCTCAATATCCGCAGCACCCGGCTGTCCGGCACCCCGGGCGCGAACAAGCGTTCACGCGCCAGGCCGGCCATGGCCGTTTGCGATTCCGGATACCGAAAGAACCAGGTCTCGGGCACGATCACGGCTTCGATCAGCTGCTGCATCTCGTCGGCCGCCATGTGCAGCCGACGCAGAAAGTCGTGTTCGTCCGCCACGCCCACGGCGTTCATGCGGTGGCGCACGGCGCGTTCAACGGCGGCCTTGCCGATGGAGCCGCTGTCCAGCCCCATCTTGCGCTTGAGCAAGGCGCTGAACTCATCGATCAGCATCATGGCCGGACCTCGCGCGCGTGGCTCGCCGGGTACAGCATCGCCCGCACGGGCGGCCCCAGCAGGTCGTTCACACCCACGGCCTGCACCATGCCGTGGGCGTCGTTCAGCACCGGCCCCAGGTAGCGCGCATCCGGGTTGTCCAGGCCAGCGGGCTGGAAGGCGGTCGGGTCGTAATGCACGGTTTCCGTCGCCTGTTCCAGAATAAGCCCCAGCACCTGCTCGGCAGCGTCGGCCCGGTAATGCACCAGCGCCAAACGGGTGCTGGTGACCCGGGCGGCGGCATCCTGGCCCGCCAGCGCGCTCATGTCGATCACGGGCACGGGCCTACCGCGCCAATGCAGCATGCCCGCCACCCAAGACGGCGCGCCGGGCACCTGCTTCAGCACGCGCAAGCCCAGCACCTCGATCACCTCGCCCGCGTCCAGCGCATAGCGGTCGCCGCCGATGCGAAACAGCAGGTACAAGCGCCGCGCGGCGGCTGCCGCATTCAGGCCGCCGGGCTGGAGGGATGGGGCAAGTTGCGCCATGAGAAGCTCAGATCTTGAAGCGGGACACGCCGCTGCGCAGGTCGTTGGCCACCACCGTCAGCTCTTCAATCGCCAGGCTGGACTGGCGCAGGGATTCCACCGTTTGCTGGGCGGCGTCGCTCAACTGCTGCAAAGCCTGGTTGATCTGCTCGGCGCCGGTCGCTTGCGCCTGCATGCCTTCGTTGACCATCTGCACGCGTGGCGCCAGCGTCTGCACCTGCTGGATGATCTGCGACAACTGGTCGCCCACCTGCTGCATGTCGGCCATGCCCCGGCGCACTTCCTCCGAAAACTTGTCCATGCCCATCACGCCGGCCGACACCGACGACTGGATCTCGCGCACCATCTGTTCGATGTCATAGGTGGCCACGGCGGTCTGATCCGCAAGCCGGCGAATTTCGGTCGCCACCACCACGAAGCCGCGGCCGTACTCGCCGGCCTTTTCCGCTTCGATGGCGGCGTTGAGCGACAAGAGGTTGGTCTGGTCCGCCACCTTGGTGATCGTAGTAACCACCTGGGTGATATTGCCGGCCTTCTCGTTCAGGATGGCCAGCTTGGCGTTCACCGAGCCCGCCGCGCCCACCACGTTGCGCATCGTGTCTTCCATGCGCGCCAGCCCCACCTGCCCGCTTCCGGCCAGCGACGCGGTCTGCTCGGCGGCACTGGACACTTCGGTCATGGTGCGCACCAGCTCGCGCGAGGTGGCGGAAATTTCACGCGAGGTGGCGCCGATTTCGGTGGTGGTGGCCGCCACTTCGGACGCGGTGGCTTGCTGCTGCTTGGACGTGGCCGCAATCTCGGTCACCGACGTGGCCACCTGCACCGCCGACCGCTGGGTCTTGCCAACCAGCCCGGTCAGTTCGTCCACCATGCCGTTGAAGCCGGTTTCAATGGCGTTGAATTCGTCTTTGCGCGCCAGGGACAAACGGCGGGTCAGGTCGCCGCTGCCGGTGGATTCCAGGGTATTGACGATCTGACGCATGGGGTTGCCGATGGCGCGCATCAGCAAAATGCCGCACACGATCGCCGCCGCGATCGCCAGGCCCAGCGACACCAGCATGTCGTATTCGGCCGCATCCACGGCCTGCTTGATGCTGACGGCGGCTTCGTCGGCCTGCTTCTTGTTTTCAAGCACCATCTTCGCCAGGATGTCGCGGCCCAGGTAGAAGGCGGGCCGCAATTCGTTCTTGACACGGCTTTTCGCCACGACCGGGTCACCCGCCATGGCGGTGCCCAGAATGTCGGCACGAATGCGCTTGTAGTCCTGCAAGGCCTTCTCAAAATCGGCGAACATCGTCCGGTCTTCCGCGCGCGCAATCGTGCGGCGGTAGAACTCGATGTTTTCCTCCAATTGCTGATCGCTATCGGGCAGCCCTTCCAGTACCGTGCGGCGCTCTGCGTCGGAATCGCTGTTGAAGGCGTCCTGCACCACCACGAAGCCGGCAAGCCACGACGCACGTATCGACGTGCTGTAGTAGATGCCCGGCACGGCATCCGTGTTGATCAACACCACTTCGTCTTCTATGTGCAGCAGGCGCCGGTAATCGACCACCACCATCAAGGTCATGATGGCCAGAATGACCATGAAGCTGGCCAGGATGCGTTGGCGGAGAGTCAGATTCTTCATTCAGGGAGACCTTTGTGCAGGTGCAACACGACCACGCCCACGCCATCCATGACGGGATGTGGGGAAATGCACTGATTATTACAAAGGCGGGTTCGGTCAGCCACGAAAAACTAGGGAAACCCCGTAAAAATAGAGGCTTCCGTCAGAAACACGCAAAGGCCGTTTACCAAAACTTGTGTTTTTCCGTGACTGTGCGTACCGCAAGCCCGCGCGGCTAGGTGGCTAGGCGGCCTGCCACAGCGACGCGGGCGGATGGGCGGCCACCCAATCGCAAGCCTGGTCGTAGGCTTGCGCCAAGCGCAACACGTCCAGGTCGGCGTTCGGCGGGCCAATCAACTGCATGCCCATCGGCAGCCCCTGCGGGCTGAAGCCCACCGGCACGCTGATCACCGGGCAGCCCGCCAGCGTCCAGGGCGTCACGGTTTCCATCCAACGGTGATAGGTGTCCATGGCGCGGCCGGCAATGTCTTTGGGCCAGTCCAGCGTGGCGTCAAACGGGAACACCTGCGCCGACGGCACCGCCAGGAAATCGACCTCTTCAAACATGGCGAGCACCGTCTGGTACCAGGCGCTACGTTCCTGCGTGGCGTGATAAACGTCGTGCGCGGTCATGCCTTCCAGGCCTTGCACTTCCCAGATCAGCGCGGGCTTGACCAGCTTGCGCGTTTGCGGGTCTTGGACCAGCGCATGGAACTGGCCGCCCACCATCAGGTGGCGGTGCGTCAGCCACATGCGCCACAGCCGGTCGCCCGCAAACGGCACCTTGTAATCGACGACGTCGCAGCCCACCGTATCCAACGTGGCCAAGCCTTGGGCGCACACGTCCAGAATGCCCGGTTCCAAGGGCAGGTAGCCGCCCCAGTCGCCCAGCCAGCCAACGCGCTTGCCGCGCGGGTCCGCGTCTGAGGGGGCATCCAAGGCCGTGGCGAACTGCGCGGGGTCGTCGCGCAGCGACAAGGGCGAACGCTTGTCATGCCCCGCCATCACCGACAGCAGCAGCGCCACGTCGCGCGGCGTGCGGCCCATCGGCCCTTCATAGGACAGTTGCTTCAGGAACACCTCGGGCGACGGTCCGAACGGCACGCGCCCCGCCGACGGCCGCATGCCGTACACATTGCAGAACGCCGCCGGGTTGCGCAAGGAACCGCCAAAGTCACTGCCGTCGGCCACGGGCAGCATGCGCGCGGCCAGCGCCGCCGCCGCGCCGCCGCTGCTGCCGCCCGCCGTCTTGGACGGGTCGTAGGGGTTGCCCGTCGTGCCGTAGACCTGGTTATAGGTATGCGAGCCCAAGCCGAATTCCGGCACATTGGTGCGGCCAATGAAGATGGCGCCCGACGCCCGCATGCGCTCGACGATGATCGAATCATGCTGCGTGACCTGGTCCTTGTAGACCAGCGAGCCCATCGACGTGACCATGCCGCGCACGGCCGTCAGGTCCTTGGGCGCCTGCGGCATGCCATGCATCCAGCCCAGCCATTGGCCGGCGTCCAATTGCGCATCGCGCTCGGCGGCTTCGCGCTGCAGCGCGTCGGTATCGCGGCGGGCGACGATGGCGTTGATCTTGGGGTTGACGCTGTCGATATGCGCCAGGTAGGCGCGCATGACCTCGACACAGGACAACTCGCGGCGCCGGATCGCGTCCGACAAGGCATGCGCCGGCATGGCGACAATGGGGTTCAGGCTGGCGGCGTCGGTCGGCGTGGCGAGGGGCATGCGAAGGTCTCCGGGTTCTCTTGGTCGTTGTCAGGCAGGCGCGTGGGCCCGTGCACCCAGCCGACATACTACGCAACCTGGCCGGGGCCGGCACGGCCTTTACGGCCTTTACGGACGTTATGGCCGTTACGGCCGTTATGGAAACAAATGCTGCGCCAGGTGGTCGATGAACGCGCGCAGCTTGGGCGACGCATGGCGGCTGGCCGGCCAAAGCGCCCACATCGTGCCGCCGCCCCGTGTGCGGTCTTCCATGACGATCTGCAATTGCCCCGCTGCCAGTTCCCGGCGGATCGTGAAGTCCGGCAGGCAGACAATGCCCTGCCCGCCCACCGCCAGCGCAATCCGCGTTTCCACGCTGTTGCATACCAGCGTCAAAGGCAGCTCGGGCGCTCGAGCGTCCGGCCCCAGCTTGAACGGCCATTTTTCCAGACGGCCCGTGGCCGGATAGCGGTAATGCAGGCAGGCATGGCCCAGCAGGTCGGCTGCGCGCTTGGGCGTGCCGTGCTGGCGCAGATAGTCGGGCGATGCGGCCAGCACCCGACGAAACGCGCCCAGGCGGCGTCGTTTCAAGCCAGAGTCATCCATTTCGCCCGTGCGGACCACGGCGTCATAGCCTTCGCCAATAACGTCCACCATCCGGTCCGTGAAATCCAGGTCCAGTTCCACCTTGGGGTATTGCCGCATGAAGCTGGCGATGCTGGCGTCGTACAAGCCGCTATAGCGCGGCAGGCTCACCCGCAGCTTGCCCTGCGGCGCGTCGGACGCGGCCGACAATTCCAGTTCGGCCGCTTCGACCTCGCACAAGATGCGGCGGCAGCGATCCAGGAATTTTTCGCCTTCCGGCGTCAGCGCAAGCTGGCGAGTGCTGCGATGAAACAGCCGTGCCTTCAAGCGTGCTTCCATCCGCGCAATGCTCTTGCCCACCGCCGACGGCGACACTCCCAGCACACGCCCCGCCTCGGCGAAGCTGCCTGCCTGCGCCACCAATACAAACACCCCAATGCCGCTCAGGCTATCCATCCACCACGCTCCCATGCGGACAAAAATGTCCGGAATGACAGGAATCCTAGCCTATTTTTCTTTCATTCCGGGGGCCATAAGCTGGCCATCCCTTTCGTATTCCCTGATGTGCGCCATGCCTACCCCTGACCTTTCCACCCCCTTTCCGGCGCCCCGCCACCGTTGGCTGCAGCTGCTATCCGCATGCCTTACCGCGCTGCTGATACCCCTGTGCTTCACCGGCCCCGCCGTGGTGCTGCCATCCATCAGCCACGACCTGGGCGGCACACCCGTGCAACTGAATTGGATTTTGAACGGCTACATCCTGGCCTACGGCAGCGTGATCATGGTGGCCGGCAGCCTGACCGACCTGGTCGGGCCGCGCCGGGTATGGCTGCTGGGCTTGGCAGTCTTTTGCATCACGACCTTCGCCATTGCCTTCGTGCCCACCACCGCCTGGATCAACTTCCTGCGCCTGATGCAAGGCGTGGGCGGCGCGGCCGCGTTTGCCGCCGCCATGTCGTCGCTGGCGCCGCTATTCCATGGCGTGGCGCGTACCCGTGCATTCAGCCTGTTGGGCACCACGTTCGGCATCGGCTTGTCGTTCGGGCCGCTGGCTTCCGGCTGGATGGTGCAGGCGGCCGGCTGGCAGTGGGTGTTTCTGTCCACGGGCGTGGTGGGCCTGCTGGGCGCCGTCATGGTGGCCATCAGCGTGCGCCCCACGGCAGGCGTGGCGCAAGGCCGGCTGGACTGGCCGGGCGCCATCAGCTTTACCGGCGCGCTGGGGCTGTTCACCTACGGCATCCTGCTGGCGCCCGAGGCGGGCTGGACGGACGCGCATGTGCTCGGCGCGCTGCTGGCATCCGTGCTGCTGGCCGTGGCCTTCGTGCGGATTGAACGCCGCGTCGCCCGCCCCATGCTGGACCTGAGCCTGTTTCGCAACCCGCGCTTTGTGGGTGTGCAGGTGTTGGCCGCGTCGCCAGCGTTTCTGTTCATTGCGCTGATTGCGCTGCTGCCCGGTCGCTTCATCGGCATCGACGGCTATAGCGCGCTTGAGGCCGGGCAACTGATGATCGGCCTGGCCGCGCCCTTGCTGGTGGTGCCGTTCCTGGCCGCGCTGCTGACGCGCTGGTTCCGCCCTGGCCTGCTGTCGGCCATCGGACTGATCGCGGTGGCGGCGGGCTTGATCTGGCTGGCCGATGTGATGGCCGCGGGCGCGGCAGGCCTGTGGATGCCCATGTTGTTGATCGGCTGCGGCATCGGCCTGCCCTGGGGCTTGATGGACGCCATGGCCGTTAGCGTGGTCGATGCGCGCAATGTCGGCATGGCGACCGGCATCTTCAACACGGTGCGCGTGTCGGCCGACGGCGTCGCCATCGCGGTGCTGAGCGCGCTGCTGGCGCTACTGATCCAGACGCAGTTGTCAGCCACCCTGCCCGACGCGCAGTCCAGCCTCCTGAACGCGCAAGCGCTGGTAATGGCCGCCAACCGCGCGGCGCTGGGCCAGTTGGACCAAGCCGCGGCGCAACTACCGCACGCTGCGGCCCAGGCCATGCCGCTATTGCATGACGCCTATGACACCGCCTTTCGTCACGTGCTGCATGCCCTGGCTGGCATTGCCGTGCTGACGGCGCTGTGCATCACCCTGCTGCTGGGCCGTCGCGAAACGGTTGCGGTGCGGCTCAGTCCACCCGCCACCAGCTAGGCAGCAGCCCGCGTACCTTGGCGCGCCGATAGCGGTCGTCAATCAGGTACACCGTGCCCACATCGCTTTCGGTGCGGATCACGCGGCCCGCCGCCTGCACCACCTTTTGCATGCCGGGGTACAGATAGGTGTAGTCGTAGCCGTTTTCTTCGCCGTAGCGCAGGTCCATCGCGCGCTTCATGTTTTCGTTCACGGCATTCACCTGCGGCAGGCCCAGCGTGGCAATGAAGGCGCCGATCAGGCGCTTTCCCGGCAGGTCCACCCCTTCCGAGAACGCGCCGCCCAATACCGCGAAGCCCACGCCCTGGCCGGACTCGGTAAAGCGCGCCAGAAATGCCGCGCGGCCCGCTTCGTCCATGCCCGGCGTTTGCAGCCAGATGGGCACGGCAGGATGGCGTGCGCGCATCAGGTCCGACACCTGCCGCAGGTAGTCGAAGCTGCTGAGAAAGCCCAGGTAATTGCCCGGGCGTTCCGCGTACTGCGTGGCGATCAGGTCAACAATGGGCGCCAGCGAACGCTCGCGGTCGCGATAGCGGGTGGACACATTGCCCACCACCCGCACCGCCAGTTGCTCGGCCTGAAACGGCGCGGCAACGTCGATCCACGGGGTTTCGTTGGGCAGCCCCAAGGTGTCGCGATAGAACTGCTGCGGGCTTAATGTGCCCGAGAACAGCACCGTGGCGTGCGCCGCCGCATAGCGCGCCGCCAGGTAAGACGCGGGTATCACATTGCGCACGCACAAGGTGGACGGCCGCGTCTTGGCGCTGGCCACGCCCACGTCCGACAGCGTCACATCAAACAAGGCATGCGAGCCGAACTGTTCAGCCAGGCGCATGAATTGCAGCGCCTGAAAGTAGAACGTCAGCACCGGGTCGTCTTGCGGCAAGGGCGATTCGGCCATGTATTCCATGATGGCGCCCACCGCTTTCTGCACGGCCGCCAACACACCCGGCGCCACCGCGTCATACGCCTGATAGCGTTCTGCCTGCTTCTTGTTCAGCGCATTCCAGGACCGCTGCAAGCCATCCAGCGGCTTCTTCAAGGCCTTGGGCGCGGCATAGCGCGCCGCCGACAACGAGGCCTGATCCAATTCCCCCGTGTACATGCGGCGCGCGCGGTCAACCAGGTTGTGCGCCTCGTCCACCAGCACCGCCACCTTCCATTGGTAGGCCTGCGTCATGGCGTACAGCATGGCCGACGAATCGTAGTAATAGTTGTAGTCGCCCACCACCACGTCGCTCCAGCGGATCAGCTCTTGCGACAGGTAGTACGGGCAGATGCGGTGTTCACGGGCCACGGCGCGCACCGTGGGCGCGTCCAGCCGCGCGTGCTGCACCGCCGCTTGGCGCGCTTGGGGCAGGCGGTCGTAAAAGCCCTGCGCCAAGGGGCAGGAATCCCCGTGGCAGGCCAGGTCCGGATGCTCGCAGGTTTTGTCGCGCGCCTGCAAGTCCAGCACGCGCAAACCGGGCGCGGCGGGCTGCGCGTTGACCGTGTCCAGCGCTTGAACCGCCAACGCCCTGCCCGAGCCCTTGGCCGCCAGGAAGAAGATCTTGTCCAGGCCCGTGCCGGGGCTGGCCTTAAGCATGGGGAAGATGGTGCCCAGCGTCTTGCCGATACCGGTGGGCGCCTGCGCCATCAGGCAGCGGCCATCGCGCGCCGTGCGGTACACGGCCACGGCCAGATCGCGCTGCCCGGCGCGGAATTCGCCATGCGGAAACGCCAGCTTTTCCAGCGCCGCGTCGCGTGTCTGGCGGTGCGCCAGTTCGGTCTTGGCCCAGGCCAGGAAGCGATCGCACTGTTCCTGAAAGAACGTTTGCAGCGCGGCGGCGGCGTGCGTTTCCGTAAGCACCGTTTCTTCCTCGGTGACCACGTTGAAATACACCAGCGCCACGCGCACCTGTTCCAATCCGCGCGCCTGGCAAAGCAGATGGCCGTAGACCCGCGCCTGCGCCCAGTGCACCACGCGATGATTCTCGCGCACGCTGTCCAACTGGCCTCGGTACGTCTTTATCTCTTCAAGCTGATTGGCCACGGGGTCATAGCCATCGGCGCGCCCCCGCACCAGCAGGCCTTCATGCTGGCCGGAGAGCGACACCTCGGTCTCATACGCCGGGCCGCGCCGTCCGGTCACGACCGCGTGCCCCGCCATGCCCTCCACCCCGCTGGGCGCGGGCGTGAAGCGCAAGTCCAGGTCACCGGCCCGCGCCGTGAATTCGCACAGCGCACGTACCGCCACGGCATAGCTCATGCCGCGCCCTCCTGCCACGTAACGTGGCAAACACGCACCGGCATGCCGTGGGCCACGCAGTACTGCAACCAGCGGATCTGGTTGTCTTGCAGCTTGTCGCCGGGGCCTTTGACTTCAATGAGCTCATAGCGGCGCTCGGCCGGCCAGAAGCGGATCAGGTCCGGCAGGCCCGAACGATTGGTCTTCACGTCGCGCAGCAGGCGGGTAAAGAGCAGCTTCAGGTGCGTAGCGGGCAGGCAATCCAGCGCCTGGGTCAGCAGCGTTTCGGACAAGGCCCCCCAGAACACAAACGGCGACTGCACGCCCGCTTTGTCAGCGTAGCGTTGCAGGATCAGGTCGCGATAAGTGGGCGTGTCCAACTGCGCCAGGCAATCGGCGAACAGCGCCTGGCGGCGTTCGTGGAAGTCCGGCGCGTCCAGGTCGGCCGGGCCACGCTGGAACGGGTGAAAGAACGCGCCCGGCAAGGGCGCGAACACGGCCGGCCAGCACAGCAGGCCGAACAGGGAATTCAGCAGCGCGTTCTCCACGTAGTGCACGGGCGCATCGTCGTGATGCAGATGGTCGCGCGTGACGAATTCCACCGACGCTGGCGTGGCCGGCCGTTGCAGCGTGAGCTCGGTGCGCGGCACGGCGTGGACGGGCGCGCGGGCGGGTCGGCCCTGCCCCACCGCGCGATACAAGCGCGGCAACATGCGCGCCACGCGCTGGCTTTCCTCTTCGCTTTCGGGCGCGTCGCGCGCTTGCAGCGCCAGAGTTAAAGCCTCGTCATACCGCGCCATGCGTTCATGGACGCGAATGCGACGATGGCGCGCGCCGGGGTAGGCGCAGTGTTCATAGGCCGCTTGCGCCGCCGCCCAATCATGCGCGCGTTCACAGGCCTGGCCGATCCGCAGCAGCACCTTGGCGCGGCGCTTTTCCAGCCAGGCGTTCTGGCTGACGCAGCCTTGCACCGTGGCCAGCAAGGCGGCAATGTCCGCGCCATCATCCAGCGCCGTGCGGCAGGCATGCAGCACCAGGTAGGCGTCCACGTCCGCGCGCGTCTGGAACGCGCGCGACGACGCATCAAACGGCACGGTTTCGTACTGGAATACGCCCAGGTCGGCCAACACGAATTCCGACCAGTCCTGGTGCAGGTTGCCAAAGAACATCAAGCGGAAGCGTTCGCAGAGGTCGCCCACCATCACGCGCCAGACGGGTTCTTTCGCGCCAGGAAACCATTCGGCGTATGGGCGGGGGGAGCCGTGGGCGGCGCGCAGGGCGTCCAGCAGATCGGCTTTGCGGGAGGAGGATTTAAGGGGCTGGCCAGAAAACAACCGGCAGATTTCCGGCTTGGTATGCAGGCCGAACAATTCGTCCAGCGACATCGGCGCCCGCACGTCCAGCCAACCCAGCGCCGCAAGCGGCACGGCGGCATCCCCTGTGCTGCCGATTTCTTCATAGACCAACCGGCTGGCCCGAAACCAGGGCCCACGGCGCATCAGCATGCGCACCATCAGGGCCTGCGAGGCTTGCGGCAAGGCCTGGAAGTCAGCCAGGAAGCGGTGCTCGTCAGCGTCCAGCAGGTCGGCATAGCGGTCGCCGACCCACGCCAAG
Source organism: Achromobacter sp. JD-1 (assembly GCF_038594925.1). NCBI lineage: Bacteria > Pseudomonadati > Pseudomonadota > Betaproteobacteria > Burkholderiales > Alcaligenaceae > Achromobacter > Achromobacter sp. JD-1. The sequence continues at coordinate 89,512 of NZ_JBCGCS010000014.1, forward strand.
GCGCGCTGGAAATTGTGCAGGTAGTAGTAGCGGTGCGGGGGAAACATCGGCCGGGCCGGATAGCTGGTTTTTTATCCAGTAATCATAGCAGGCGGCCCGGCGTCGCACCGGGCCATTTTTGCCACTATTTTCAGCCTTGCCTATGCGGCACGATGGTCAGCCCTTCCTGCGGATCGGGTTCGACAAAGTGGGCGGTGATGGCGTCGTACTGCTCGTCCGAGGTGGAAAACGCATGGGTGCCTGCGGCATTGCGGGCCCGCAACCGCGCCTTGCACAGCACGTCGGACGCCTGCAAATAATGCAGTTGATGTGGGCAACCCGCTTGCCGCGCCACCTCAAGCAACCATTGCCGGGCCGACAGCGTGTTGGCCGGAAAGTCCAGCACCACCGAAACCCCCGCCCCCACCAGGGCCGCCACGTGGGCGCCCATGGCGTCGCGCAGCCGCGCGGCGCAACGCGCGTAGTCCGCAATGCCCTGGGTCTCGCCCGGATACAACGCCGCCAACCAATGGTCTTCGCTGATCAGCAGCGTGCCGGGTTGCGCGGCAAGCTTCGTGGCCAATGTGGACTTTCCCGCGGCGATCTTGCCGCAAAGAAAGTGCAAGGTGGCGGGCGATGAGGATAAAGACGTCATGCAAGGCTCTCCTTGAGCGTGTGCCAGGCGGGCCAACAAAAAACCCGCCGGTTGGCGGGTTGTGTAGCGATGTGCCGATGCGCGCTAACCCACCTTGGTACCAAGGTGGCTAATAATCACGGCGAAGGCGGTCAGGGGGCGGCGCATGGGCAAGAGATTGCGCTTGGCGCGAATTCTTGTCAATGGCCGCCCACCCAAAACCACCTTATCGCGCCGGCTGCGCTGCCGCGCCCACGTCCTTGCGGACCTTGGCCACATCAGACGCGCTGACCGCCGAGCCCTTATTGCCCCAGCTTGAGCGCACAAAGGTCACCACATCGGCCACTTCCTTGTCGGTCATGCGCCAGTCAAAGCCCGGCATGGCGTAGGCGGTGGGTGCCGCCGTCGTGCCCGGCATCTGGGCGCCCTTGAGCACGATGTGAATCAGCGACGTCGGGTCCGCCGAATTCACCGTCGAGCTCAGCGCCAACTGCGGGAACGTTTCCGTGTAGCCCTTGCCCGTGCTGCGATGGCAGGCCGCGCAGTTGTTCAGGAAGGCCATGGCGCCGTCGCCCTTGTCCTTGCCGGTACGCAGCGCCTGCGCCACCGTCTCGTCATAAGCCAGGGGCTTGTTGGCGGCGTCCTTGTTGACCGGCGGCAAGCTCTTCAGATACACGGCGATGGCGTTCAGGTCGTCATCGGTCAAGTGCTGCGTGCTGTCTTGCACCACCTGCGCCATGCCGCCAAACGCCGCCGAATGCCCGTTGCGGCCCGACTTCAGGAACACGGCAATGTCTTCCTTGGTCCAGCTACCCAGGCCGTCCACGACGTCGCCGCGCAGGTTCTTGGCCAGCCAGCCTTCCACCACGCCGCCCGACAGGAAGGCCGAGCCGTCCGCATCGCTCAAGGCCTTTTCCTGCAAGGCAAAGCCGCGCGGGGTGTGGCAGGTGCTGCAATGCCCCAGCCCTTCAACCAGGTACTGGCCACGCAGCAGCGCCGCGCGGTCCGCGCCCTTCAAGTCGCTGGCGGCCGGGCCGTTGACGACGTCGGGTGCGAACATCCAGCGCCACACGGTCAGCGGCCAGCGCATCGACATGGGCCACGAAATATCCGTGTCCTTGTTTTCCTGCTTGACCGGTTCAACCCCGTGCATGAAGTACGCGTACAGCGCCTTCACGTCTTCGGGCGTGACCTTGGCGTAGGCGGTGTAAGGCATGGCCGGATACAGCGAATGCCCATCACGGGCCTTGCCATGGCGCACAGCCTGGTCGAAGTCCTCTAACGTGTAGTTGCCGATGCCGGTTTCTTTATCGGGCGTGATGTTGGTCGAATAGATCGTGCCCAAGGGCGATTCAATGCCCAATCCGCCAGCAAAGGGTTTGCCACCCCCTGCCGTGTGGCAGGCAATGCAGTCGCCGGCGCGCGACAGGTATTCACCCTGCTTGATCATCTGCGCATCGTTCGTGGCGGGCGTGCCGTCCGCCGCGAAGGCAGTGCTGGCGACCAGGGCCGAGAAGGCCGCAACAATGGTTTGCTTCAACATTGTTCCGTCTCCTTAAGCCTGGACCAGCGGGCCGGGGTTCTTCAGGTACTGCTCGCGGATCGCCTGCGCGGCCCAATAAGCCAAGGCGCCCACCAGCCCGGTCGGGTTATAGCCCATGTTCTGCGGGAACACGCAGGCGCCCATCACGAACACGTTCGGCACATCCCAGCTTTGCAGGTACTTGTTGACCACGCTTTCCTTGGGGTTCGACCCCATGATCGCGCCGCCCGTGTTGTGCGTGCTTTGGTAGATGCGCGTGTCGTAGTGCGCGCCCTTCTTGCGCACCCCCACGAAATACTTTTCGGGGTTCATGGCCTTGGCCACGGTCTCCATGCGCTTGCCCATGTAGCCCAGCATGTCGAACTCGTTGTCGTGCCAGTCGAACGTCATGCGCAACAGCGGCTGGCCAAAGGCATCCTTGTAGGTCGGATCCAGCGACAGATAGGCGTCGCGGTACGACATCACCGAACCGGAAATGCCGATGGTCATGTAGCGCTGATAAGCATCCTGCACGCCAGCCTTCCAGCCCGTGCCCCACGTCGGCGTACCCGGCGGGGTCGGCGTCTGCTTGATGGGCCGGCCACCGGTACGCACATGACGGATGCTGGCGCCCCCCACGAAACCCAAGGGGCCGTGGTCGAACTGGTCGCCGTTCAAATCATCCATGCCCACGCCGCCCGCGCCCGTGCCCATAAAGGGGTTCAGTTGCGTGCCCTTGGGCAACAGCACATTGATGCCGCCGTTCATCTGATAGGCGTAGTTCTTGCCGACCACGCCTTCGTTGGTCTTCGGGTCATACGGCTTGCCGATGCCCGACAGCAGCAACAGGCGCACGTTGTGCATCTGGTAGGCCGACAGGATCACCAGGTCAGCCGGCTGGTCGATCTCCTGGCCCTGGGCGTCGATGTACGTCACGCCAATGGCCTTCTTGCCGGTCGAATCCAGGTTGACCTTGATCACTTGCGAATGCGTGCGCAGTTCGAAGTTGGGCTTCTTCAGCAGCACCGGCAGAATCGTCGTCTGCGGCGAAGCCTTGGAATACATGTAGCAGCCGTAGTTTTCGCAGAAGCCGCAAAAATTACAGGGGCCCAGGCGCACGCCATAGGGGTTGGTGTACGGGGCGGATGCGTTGGCCGCCGGCGTCGGATACGGGTTGAAGCCCACTTCGCGCGCGGCCTTCTCGAACAGCTGCGCGCCATAGGTGGTGGCAAGCGGCGCCAGCGGATATTCCTGGCTGCGCTTGCCTTCCAGCGGGTTGCCGCCTTCGACGATCTTGCCGTTCAGGTTGCCGGCCTTGCCCGACGTGCCGCACACGTATTCGAACTTGGAGAAGTACGGTTCCAGTTCGTCGTAGGTGACGCCGAAGTCCTGGATGGTCATGCCTTCGGGAATGAAGTCCTTGCCGTAGCGCGTTTCGTAGCGCGTGCGCAGTTCCAGTTCTTCGGGCAGCACGCGGTAGTGCATGCCGTTCCAGTGAAAGCCCGCGCCGCCCACGCCCGTGCCCAGCAGAAACGAGCCGTTCTGCCGATACGGCACGGCCACGTCATCCACGCCATGGCGGATGGTCACGGTTTCTTTCGACAGGTCCTGGAACAGCTTGCCGCGCACCGAATACGCCAACTCGTCGATCACCTTCGGGTACTCGGCGTCCTTGGGCGTGTCCTGCATGCCGCCGCGTTCCAGCGCCAGCACATGCAAGCCGGCTTCGGTCAGTTCTTGCCCCAGGATTGCGCCGGTCCAGCCGAACCCGACCAGTACCGCATCCACTTTGTCTTTCTTGATAGCCATGATTGATTAACCCTTTTCCCCAGAGATCGACACGGGGCCATAGGGATACTTGACGTTGGGCTGATCCGCCCAGTCCATGTAGTCGGCGCGCGCGCCGGGAAAGCCCACCATCTTCCAACCCACCATGTTCTTGTTGCCGCCGTACATCGGGTCGGCAAAGAAGCCTTCTTTGGTGTTGGCCAGCAGAAAGCTGAAGAAGGTCGACGCGGGAACGGTTTCCAGCTTGATCTTGTTGCCTTGCAGGTCTTTCAGGATCTGTTCCTGCAAGGGCTTGTCTAGTTCGGCGTAGACCTTGCCGTGCGTTTTCACGCACCAGGCGTTGCAGGCTTCGATGCCGTGGCGATAGACTTCGCGCGGGTTCTGGTTAAGCTGATAGCCCAGTTCCGGCGCCTGGTCGGTGTGGAACGGGCCTTCCATGTACCAGAGCTTGCCGTGGCCGAATGGCGTTTCCATCTGACGGTCGATGAACTCGTGCACACCGGCTTCAATCGCGCCCGGACCATATTGGTCGGCAGGGATCAGGTGATCCACCGCGGCAACGATGAAGTCCCATTCGGGCTTGGTGAAATAGGTGGGTTCGTAGGGCTTGGCGGCCGCCGCGGTCTTGTCGTCCGCGGCGTTGGTACAGCCGGTGGTCAGTGCACCAACTGCCAGTGTCGACGCCGGCACAATCGCCATCGCCTGAAGAAACCGACGACGCGGCTTTGCATCATCTGTCATAGACATCTCCGTGAATATTCCAAGTTGTCCTAGCGCGCTACCGAACATGAACCCTGGAAACACGAACTGCCGAGCTAGTGACAACACGCTCTGTACTTCAGAAAGAATCGAACCTGCTCTTCAATGGGGACGTAAGAGAAGGTGCTGGCATTATGCGCTTATTGATGCATCTGATCCGCTTGCAGGACCGAATCAGATTGAATTTATTGACATGGAAAAGTGTTTTGCATTAAGGACAAAGTAAGAAGCCCGCAAAAGCGGGCTTTTCTGACAACTGGGTGAACGAATTCTGTATATTTCGCGCTTGGAACACCAAGGACGGCAGGCATGAACGACAAGACGAAGATCTGGAAAAGTTCGACGACAACACGCAGTTGGAGTTCCACCACGAACTTGACGCCCGAACAACGGGTGAACATTGAAGATCTGCTGGACGGCAAGCTGGGCAGCGTCAGCATTCAAGAAAAATGGAGCTACGCCGGCACTGACAACGGCGAAGTGTTCAAGGTCGATATCGATAACGGCGCGGTCACCGTCAACGGCCAGCACTACGACAGCCTGGACGACGTGCCGCGCGCAGAACGCGAACGCATCGAGGCGCTGCGCGACGGCGAAGGCATGAAGGGCCTGTGGGACATGCTGAAAAACGCCGGGGTGTCGATTGAAGATGTGCCTGGCGATCATGCTGCACGCGCAGGTAAGCCTGCGTTCACGATTGAGACGGACGGTGATGGCGCGGGTGCGATAGCGGCAACGTCAGCGCCGGTGGTTGACGTGCCGGACGCTGCTGAAACCGGCAGGACCCCAAGCACTGCCGCCGCGCAGGGCGCGCGCATCAATATGGACCCGGCCGCGTCCCCCGGCGCCGTGCCCAAAAGCGGCGGCCTGCGCCGCGCGCTTTTAATCGGCATAGCCGTGGGCTTGGCGCTGTGGGTGGCGCGGGCGTTGAATGTGTTTTAGGGCTATTCCCGTCGCGCCACACGACACGGGTGCTTTACGTCCGCCAATGCAGCATGCACGAACTATTTGATCAGCCGCATACCGGTGGCTTTTGCAGCCTTCACGTCAAACGTCGCCGTGTATTCACACAGCGCCTCGTGTCCGGTGCGCTCGATCAGACAATCGGCAAAATCCGCTGTGGAGGCTGCGTACAAACGCACTGCCTTCCATACCGTCTCGCCCGCCTCGACATGAATTTCCTTCGTGCGAAGCAGGGTTTCGATAACCTCCGCAATGGAAGAGCGCGGCGCATCGTAGGCCCGACCAAGCACCCATACCGTTTCGACCAGAGCCACCAAGGCGACGAAACCGGGTTGCTCAGCAGTCAAAGATTCGATCAAGGCATTTGCTTTCCGCGTCTGCACCGGATCATCCTGCGCGAAGTAGCGCACCAGCACATTGGTATCCAGGCCGATCATCGCGCTGATTTGCCCTGCTCGGCGATCGCGTCGTTCATCTCTTCAATCGTGACGGGTTTGCGTGGTTTCGCGATGATGCCTTTAAGCGCCGTAACCGAGTAGGTTGCCGGCACCATTTCGTAACGGCCGCTTGCCTCATTCAGAACAAACTCGATTCTGTCGCCAGTCGACAAGCCCAGACGATTCCGCACATCGACCGGAATGGTGATCTGGCCTTTGGAAGTCACGGTGGCGGAAGTCATTGGCTAGCTCCTTGGAAGTGTGCCTTACCATAATGTAAGGAATGCGCTTGCGCAAGGCCGCGCCATCGGATTGCAGCAACCCTACTGCGCCCCGTCACCCCCGCCGCGCGTAGCACCCCAGGAACATCTCCACCGCCGAATCCGCCACGCGCTTGCGCTCGGCGGCGCTCAAGGGCGGCTGCCCCAGCGTGACTTGCGGCCAAAAAGCAAAGCTCTTGACCAGCCCCTGCAACTGGTGGCCGGCGAACTCGGGGTCCACATCCATTAGCCGCCCGTCCTGGATCGCCGCGCGTATCCAGGCCGTTTCACCGCCCTCTTTTTCACCCATGCGGCACACAATGGCCTGGGCGCGTTCGGGGGAATGGATGATTTCGGCCATGGCCACGCGCGCCAGGTCGATGAAGTTCGGGTCCGCCAGCAGGTCCAACTTTTGCATCAGCAACTGCCGCAACTGCTGGTCCAGCGCCACGTCGGCGCGATACGACAGCGCAACGCTGGCCGCGCTGCTGGCCCATAGCTCTTCAAGAATCAACGAGAACAGCGTTTCCTTGCTGGGGAAATGGTTGTAGACCGTGCGCTTGGAAACGCCCGCCACGGCGGCAATGCGGTCCATGCTGGTGGCATCAAATCCGGCCGACCGGAATTCTTCCACCGCCGCGCGCACGATGGCCTGGCGTTTGCGGTCGGTCAGGCGGGTCGGGGGGGTGGGCATGAAGGGGGCTCGTTGTCAGGTGGGTGGCGCACGCGGGCGAGGTGCGCACGTCGCAACAGGCAGGTGCCGATACACGGATTTCGGGGATGAGAAATTTTACACCGCTCAGTGTACTTTTCAGAAAATCAAAACTACACTGCGCAGTGTAATTTTTGCGGCCCGTGAAGCATCAGTCGCAACGCCCTTGCCCCTTCCCGCTTGGAACCCTAGCCGTGACCGCCCTCACCTCTTGCCCGTCCGCCCAACCCAGCTACCCGCAGTCGCCCCAACACCATGAAGGCCGTTTCCGCAACCCGCTGCCGCGCCCCTCGCTGGGCTTCTGGCAAGGCGTGAAGCTTATGTGGACCTTCTTCTTCGCCAAGCCCAGTGGCACGGTCCCCGAGCAAACGATTCCCGTGCGCCCCCTCACCTTGGCCGACCTGCAAGCCGCGCCCGAGCGCAGCCTGTACCGCCTGGGCCATTCGACCATCCTGATGAAACTGCGCGGCCGCTACTGGCTGACCGACCCGGTTTTCTCCAAGCGCGCCTCGCCCGTGCAATGGGCCGGCCCGGCGCGCTTTCACGCGCCCCCTATTTCCATCGAAGACCTGCCGCCCATCGCCGGCGTGATCCTGTCGCACAACCACTACGACCACCTGGACCGCGCCGCCATCGACAAGCTGGCCGCCAAGACCGCCCGCTTCATCACCCCCTTGGGCGTGGGCGACCAGCTCATCGCCTGGGGCGTCGACCCCACCCGCGTCGAACAACTGGACTGGTGGCAATCCACCGACGTCGACGGCCTGCGCCTGACCGCCACGCCGGCCCAACACTTTTCAGGACGCGGCTTGACCGACACGGACCGCAGCCTATGGGCCTCGTGGGTCATCCAGGACGCCGACCTGCGCGTCTTCTTCAGCGGCGACAGCGGTTACTTCGACGGCTTCAAGGCCATCGGTAACGCCTACGGCCCCTTCGACCTGACGCTGATGGAAACCGGCGCCTACGACAAGCGCTGGGCCTTCGTGCACATGCAGCCCGAAGAAACCCTGCAAGCCCATCTGGACCTGCGCGGCCGCTGGCTGCTGCCGATCCACAACGGCACCTTCGATCTGGCGCTGCATGCGTGGGAAGACCCGTTTGAACGGATCGCGGCGCTGGCATCGTCCAAAGGGGTGGCACTGACGACGCCCGTGATGGGGGAACGGGTGGCGATGGAAGCCCCCGGGGCCGGCACCCCGTGGTGGCGAATTGGGGAGGCCGCCTCTTGATCGCTCCAGTACAATCCCGCGTTTGGCGACGTTGTGATCGCCCACCTTCTGGACCGAAGCATGTTGCGACTGACCGAAATCAAGCTGCCGTTGAACCACACGCCCGAAGAATTGCCCGCCGCGATTCTTAAGAAACTGGGCATTCCGGCTAGCGACCTGCACGGCTTCACCATCTTTCTGCGCAGCTACGATGCGCGCAAAAAGCACAATATCCTGCTGACCTACACGCTGGATATCGACGTGGAAAACGAAGCGGCGCTGCTTGCCCGCTTTCATGACGACCGTCATGTGAAGCCCACGCCCGACACCGAATACAAATTCGTCGCCCAAGCGCCCGCCACGTTGGCCAAGCGCCCCATCGTCATCGGCACCGGCCCCTGTGGCCTGTTCGCCGGCCTGGTGCTGGCGCAGATGGGCTTCAAGCCCATCATCCTGGAACGCGGCAAGGCCGTGCGGGAACGCACCAAGGACACCTGGGGCCTGTGGCGCAAGCGCATCCTGAACCCCGAGTCGAACGTGCAGTTTGGCGAAGGCGGCGCGGGCACGTTCTCGGACGGCAAGCTCTATAGCCAGATCAAAGACCCCAAGCACTACGGCGAAAAGGTCCTGAAGGAATTCGTGCTGGCCGGGGCACCCGAAGAAATTCTGTACGTCAGCAAGCCGCACATCGGCACGTTCCGCCTGGTGGGCATGGTGGAAGTCATGCGCGACACCATCACCAAGCTGGGCGGCGAAGTGCGCTTTTCCAGCAAGGTGGAAACGCTGCAACGCGAAAACGGCCAGGTCACCGGCGTTACGCTAGCCAGCGGTGAACACATTGAGGCCGATCACGTGGTGCTGGCCATCGGCCACAGCGCGCGCGATACCTTCCAGATGTTGCATGACCAGGGCGTGTACATGGAAGCCAAGCCGTTTTCGATCGGCTTCCGTATCGAACACCCGCAATCCCTGATCGACAAGGCACGCTTCGGCCCCAGCGCCGGCCACCCCATCCTGGGCGCGGCCGACTACAAGCTCGTGCATCACGCCAGCAATGGGCGTTCGGTGTACAGCTTCTGCATGTGCCCGGGCGGCACCGTCGTGGCCGCCACGTCGGAACCCAACCGCGTCGTCACCAACGGCATGAGCCAGTATTCGCGCAACGAACGCAATGCCAACGCGGGCATCGTGGTGGGGATTTCACCCGAGCAAGACTACCCGGAACACGTGCTGGCCGGCGTGGACTTCCAGCGCAAATGGGAATCGCAGGCCTTCGTGCTGGGCGGTGAAACGTACAGCGCGCCCGGCCAGTTGGTGGGCGACTTCATCGCGGGCAAGGCGTCCACCGAATTCGGTTCCGTGCTGCCGTCCTACACGCCGGGCGTGCACCTGACCGACCTGGCGACCGCGCTGCCCGACTTCGCCATCACGGCCATTCGCGAAGCGCTGCCCGCCTTCGACAAGACCATCAAGGGCTTCGGCATGCACGACGCCGTGCTGACTGGCGTGGAAACGCGCACGTCGTCGCCCGTGCGGATCAAGCGCGACAACGACACGCTGCAAAGCCTGAATACCAAGGGCCTGTTCCCGGCCGGCGAAGGTGCCGGTTATGCGGGCGGGATTCTGTCGGCGGGCGTGGACGGCATCAAGATTGCCGAGGCCGTGGCGTTGAGCATCATGGGCCGCCAAGGCTGACGTCGAATAGATAACAGCCCCCCTGATATAGCCCCCCCCGAACGACAAAAGCCCCGCACGACAAAGGGCGCCAGACGGCAAGCATTACCTTGCCGCCTGGCGCCCTTTTTTCACCCTGAACCGGGGCGAGCAGCCCCAGCGCCCCCCCTTAGAACGACATTTCAGGCGAGGGCGCGGCGGGCGCCTTGGACTCCTCCGGCAGTTGCGCCACGGTGGCGTCCGTGGTGAGGATCAGGCCGGCGATGGACGCCGCGTTCTGCAACGCGGTGCGCGTCACCTTGGTGGGGTCGATCACGCCCAGTTCCACCAGGTCGCCGTAGTTGCCGGTGGCCGCGTCGTAGCCATGGTTGCCCTTGCCTTCCAGCACCTTCGCCACAATCACCGAGGGCTCGTCGCCCGCGTTGGTGACGATGGCGCGCAACGGCGCCTCCAGCGCGCGCAACACGATGCGGATGCCTGCGTCCTGATCGGCGTTGGCGCCTTTCAGGCCGTGGATGGCCGTGCGCGCCCGCAACAACGCCACGCCGCCCCCGGGCACAATGCCCTCTTCCACGGCGGCACGCGTGGCGTGCAGCGCGTCGTCCACGCGGTCCTTCTTCTCTTTCATCTCGACCTCGGTGGCGGCGCCCACCTTGATCACGGCAACCCCGCCGGCCAGCTTCGCCACGCGTTCCTGCAGCTTTTCGCGGTCGTAGTCGCTGGTGGCTTCGTCCACCTGCTTGCGCAGCACCGCCACGCGCGCTTCGATATCCGCCTGCTTGCCCGCGCCGCCGATAATGACGGACGCTTCCTTGCGCACTTCCACGCGCTGCGCGCCGCCCAGCTGTTCCAGCGTGGTCTTTTCCAACTGCATGCCGGTCTCGTCCGAGATCACGGTCGCGCCCGTCAGGATGGCGATATCTTCCAGCATCGCGCGGCGGCGGTCGCCAAAGCCGGGGGCCTTTACCGCCACCACTTTGAGCACGCCGCGAATCGAGTTCACGACCAAGGTGGCCAGCGCTTCGCCGTCCACATCCTCGGCCACGATCATCAAGGGCTTGCCCGCCTTGGCGGCAATTTCCAGCACCGGCAACAGATCGCGGATGTTCGAGATCTTCTTGTCATGCAGCAGCACCAGCGGCTCGTCCAGTTGCGCCACCTGCTTCTCGGGGTCGGTCACGAAATACGGGCTAAGGTAGCCGCGGTCAAACTGCATGCCTTCGACCACATCCAGCTCGTTGTCCAAGGACTTGCCGTCTTCCACCGTGATGACGCCTTCGCGGCCGACCTTGTCCATGGCCTGGGCAATGATCTGGCCGATGGTCTCGTCGGAATTGGCCGACAAAGACGCCACCTGCGCAATTTCCTTGCTGGTCGAGATGGGCTTGGAAAGCGCTTTCAGATTTTCCACCACGGCCTGCACGGCCTGATCCACGCCGCGCTTCAGGTCCATGGGGTTCATGCCCGAGGCCACGTACTTCATGCCCTCTTGCACGATGGCCTGCGCCAGCACGGTGGCGGTGGTGGTGCCATCGCCCGCCACGTCGGCCGTCTTCGACGCTACCTGCTTGACGATCTGGGCGCCCATGTTTTCGAACTTGTCCTTCAGTTCGATTTCCTTGGCGACCGACACGCCGTCCTTCGTGATCGTCGGCGCGCCGAAGCTGCGTTCCAGCAGCACATTACGGCCCTTGGGTCCCAGCGTGACCTTGACGGCGTCGGCCAGAATGTTGACGCCCTTCACCACGCGGGCGCGCGCGTTGTCGTGAAATTGAATGTCCTTGGCACTCATTTCTAAGGCTCCTGATATGTCTATGTCTTTGGAAGACTCCTGATACCGGCTCGGGCAGCGGCGTCAAGCCGCTTTCTTCAACGTGTCGCGGGCGGGTTCCAGCACCGCCAGCACATCGTCTTCCCGCATCACCAACAGCTCCTGGCCGTCGACTTTCACGGTTTGCCCGGCGTACTTGCCGAAGAGGACGTGGTCACCCACCTTCAGTTGCAGCGGCTGCACGGCGCCGTCGCGACCGACCTTGCCGCTACCGACCGCCACGACTTCGCCCTGCTCGGGCTTTTCCGCCGCGGAATCGGGAATCACGATGCCGGATGCGGTCTTGCGTTCCTGTTCGATGCGCTTGACGATTACCCGGTCATAGAGGGGACGGATCTTCATGACTCAATCTCCTGAACAATACAGATCACCAAACACTGCGCCTCGCGGGCGCGCATCAGGATTTATGGGCAGACCCGCGCGGCTTCAAGACCCGCAAATTGCATCAAATTGCATCAACGAAGTGGCTCACCAGAGACCCAGATGCCGACCGCCTTTCCCAGCCGAAAAGTCACGCGCTTTTGCAGCTTGGCGGTGGGCGAGGCATGCACGGGACGGGGCTGCGAACGCCCTCCTTCAGCATCCACGGTGGCATCATCCGCGTCCGTCTGATTCCAGATGCCGTTCTTGCGCGGCCGGAACATCCACCGCAGATACCCCTTCCGGGCAGCCAGTTCCATCAGCGCCGAGTGATCGGGCGCTTCCAGCGCGACGCGTTCCTGCCCGCCGGGCAGATCGGAATAGTCGGCAAAGGCCCGCCGGCAGGCCACGGCTTCTTCCAGCGGCGCATTCAGGCGGCACCAACCGGGATGCGCCACGCGCTCCACGTCCCAAGCGCCCAAGCGCCATCCGGCTTCCAACACGGCTTCGTCGATTTCAGCCACGTCATTCCAGCGCTGGTTCAGTTGCAAGGCCGACGCCGCCACCGACCGCAGTGGCTGCGCAATCGCCGTCCTGTCGGGCTTGAAGCCGTGCCAGTGCAGCGTCAACAAAATAGGCGTGTCGGACTTTTGCACCGCGCTGGCGCTGACCGCGTATAGCGGCAGGCCCAGCGCGGCGATATGCGTGCGGATAGTCGTGAAGATGTCCATGAGATCTCCGTTATCGAAAAGCGGATTTCGCGTGGGGGCATGCCCATCGAACAAACATGCCTGACGAATTTATCGCTTCTTGAAATGGTGCTCAAGCGTAGAGAAAATGCCGGGACATCCAGACGACTATCGCGGCAAGCTACGTGTCGGCCTTGGCTTGTTGCGCTCGATACTCAGGCACGGCGAGGCCGCCGACGCCCCAGTTTTCCATATCCACTTCGTCTATCACCACGAAGGTCGACGCTCGCGGCTTGCCCAACACGTCAAACAGCAGATCACTGACGCCTTTGATCAGCGCTCGCTTCTGTTCGGGCGTTGTGGCCGTCGCGCCGGGCGCGGTGCCCTCACGAGTAACTTTGATATTTACGTAGGGCATGTTGTTCTCCTTTGAACTTGGCCTTGCCACGGAATCAGTGCTTTGGCGGCGATGTTGACGGTCAAGCGCCCGCCACCTGGCCACCATCGACATGCAGGATTTCGCCAGTCACAAAGCCGGCGTCCCCCCGATACATTACCGCCTGCGCGATATCGGCGATGTCGCCCAAACGCTTCATGGGATGCAATCCCACCCACGCCTGATGCGTTTTGGGCGCATGCATGGGCGTCTTGATGACGCCGGGCGACACCGCCGTTGACGCGGATATTCCGGGTGGAAGCCCCGCCGCCCCCGCGTGAAATCGTGCTGCTTACACGCCGACAGGACCGCAAGGACGCGCCCATCCAGACGGTAGTGGACTACCTGCCCGAGATGTTTGGCGATAACAAGGCGTTGTTTGAAACCTGACGTTGAAACCTGCATTGAAGCCTGCGTTGCAGCCTAAAAAAATCCGCAATTTTTCCCGCCGGCCTGATTGAAGAAATCAATCAAACCCGTCTCTTGAAACCTGCAAACCCGATGCCACATTTGCGCTATGGCGGGGCCGCGCGGCTTATATAAGCCATGCCGTTGAGCCCTACGCCCGTCTGAACCAGACCTTATCGGGAGACGATCATGGCAACGTATCCATTTTTCGATAGCGGCATCAGTTCCGCCCTGGACACCCTGCAACAGCTGGACAAAATCCTGCGGTCCTCGACCGCGCCTTCCAATCTGCGATCCACCGCGCGCGGCGACTTTCCGCCCGTGAACGTGGGCGCCTGCGCCGATTCCATTGAAGTTGTGGCCTTCGTGCCCGGCGTGGACCCTGAAGCGCTTGAGGTCACCATGGAAAAAGGCCTGCTGAGCATTTCCGGCGAACGGCGCGAAGAGGAACCTGCCGGGCAAACCACCCTGTACGCCCGCGAACGCGCGCGTGGCCGCTTCAGCCGCGTGGTGGAACTGCCCAGCGACGCGGATCCCGAGAACATCCAGGCGCGCTACACCGACGGCTGCCTTTGCATCTCGATCGGCAAGCGCGAATCCGCCAAGCCGCGCCTGATTTCCGTCCAATGAACGCACGCTGACGACACAGGAGGACCATCATGGAAGAACGCAACCAACTGGCCGCCACGCGCGGCTCGGAATCCTTGGCCAAGGTCTCGAACGACAGCAACCGCCCCGCCACCCTGCCCGCCGTGGACATCTACGAGAACGCCACCGGCATCACGCTCTTGGCCGACCTGCCGGGCGTGTCCAAGGACAGGCTGTCGATCAAGGTGCAGTCGAACGAACTGCTGATCGAAGGCGAAGCGGCCGTGCAGGTGCCGGCCGAGGTGCGGCTGGTGCACAACGAGCTGCGCGAACCGCTGTTCCGCCGCAGCTTCACGCTGGGCCATGACCTGGACAAGGACAACATCACCGCCAACTTGAAGCACGGCGTGCTGACCTTGCAGATTCCGCGCCTGCGTGAAGCACAGCCTCGCAAAATCTCGGTCACCGTATCGTGATTTGCGAGCGTGCAACCCTGCGCCCGGCACCCGCCGGGCGCATTGACGTTTCAGCGGTCACGAAAGTCTTGTGGTAATCGCGTCCGGTCTTGTGAACATCAAGTGAAGGTCTTGTGGGGAGGCCTTATGGAGCATTCCGTCATTACGCAGTATCGCGGCTACATCCTTAGCGTGCGCGCCGTTCCGTTGCGCGCGCTGGACAAGCCTGGGTCGCTGCCGGCCGGCTTCATTTCGCTGGTGCAGGTGGTGCGATGCACCGACATTCTGGTCGACTGGTGCATGCCTTGCCCGCACACGCCCTGGGAAACCCCCGCCGAGGCGCTGCGCGAAGGCACGCAGTATCTGCAGCGGCTGATCAACACGGGTGCGATCGGGGTCGCGGCGCCCCTGCTTCAGTAGGCGGCAGTTCGCCCATCAAGCGATGCGATAGCGTGCCGCCGCGCTGGCCATCCTGATGTCGCCCAGCAGTGCCTGCCGCGCGCCGTCCAAGGCCTCCCAGCGCGACGCCTCATGCAGCGGCGGGATCGTCACTGCCTCGCGCCGGTCAAAGCCGACCAGCGCGGCGTCCACCAATTCGCCCACGTCCATCACTTCCGGCAGCGCATTGATATCGATGCCCGCGCGTTCCCAGATTTCGGTGCGCGTGGCGGCTGGCAACACGGCCTGCACATAGATGCCGGCGGGCGACAGCTCTTCATGCAAGGCCTGCGACAGGAACAACATATAAGCCTTGGTGGCGCCATAGACCGCCATGCCGAACTGTGGCATGAAGCCCACCACCGACCCCACGTTGACGATAGCGCCCGTGCCGGCTTGCACCAGACGCGGCGCGATGGCGCTGGCCAGCCGCGTTGGGGCCGTCGTGTTCAACGCCACCAGTTGGCCAGCCGCCTGGGGCGTTTGCGCCACAAAGTTGCCCGTCTGCGCGGCGCCCGCGTTGTTGATCAGGATCTGGATACGGGCGTCATCGCGCAGCCTGGCCTCGACGGCTTCGATGTGGTCGTCGCGCGTCAGGTCTGCCACCAGCACGTCGACCGCAACGCCATGGTCTTGCCGTAAGCGCGCGGCCAGCGTGTCAAGCCGGGTTTGGTCGCGCGCGACCAGCACCAGATCATGGCCACGCCGCGCAAAGCGTTCGGCATAGGTTGCGCCAATGCCGGAGGACGCGCCGGTAATCAACACTGTGGAGGGATTCATCTTGCAGCTCTCTTTGTAAGTGGGAACGGACCCCGCCGCGATGCGCAGCGGGTCAAGGGGAGTCAATGCGGCTCAGCGCGGGTCAGCGCACGTCAGCCAAGGCCGGATAGTCGATGTAGCCTTCCGCGCCGCCGCCATAAAGCGTGGCCGGGTCCAACTGCGCCAGCGGCGCGTCCGTCTTCAGGCGCTGGACCAGGTCCGGGTTGGCGATGAACGGACGCCCGAACGCGAACAGGTCGGCATGGCCCTGGGCAAGCTGGGTAGCGGCCAGATCCAGGCCGTAGCCGTTGTTCGCGATATAGGTGTTCTTGAAGCGCCGGCGCAACGAACCATAATCAAACGGCGCCACGTCGCGCGGGCCGCCCGTGGCGCCTTCCACCACATGCAGATAGACCACGCCCAGCGCATTGAGTTGGTCGGCAATGTAGTCGTACTGCGCCTGCGGGTCGCTGCACGAGATGCCATTGGCGGGCGATACCGGCGAGATCCGCACGCCTGTGCGGTCAGCGCCAACCTCTGCGGCCACCGCCTGGACGACTTCAAGCAACAGCCGGGCACGGTTCTGCACCGAGCCGCCGTAAGCATCGTCGCGGTGGTTGGCGCCGTCCTTGGCGAACTGTTCAAGCAGATAGCCGTTGGCGCCGTGGACTTCCACGCCGTCAAAGCCCGCCGCGATGGCGTTGGCGGCCGCCTGCCGAAAATCGTTGACGATGCCGGGCAGCTCGTCCAACGCCAAGGCACGCGGCGTCGACACCGGTACAAAGCCATTGTTCACAAACGTCTTGGTCTCGGCGCGGATGGCGGATGGCGCCACGGGCGCGGCCCCGTTCTCTTGCAAGTCCACGTGCGACACGCGGCCCACATGCCACAACTGCAGAAAGATCTTGCCACCCTTGGCGTGCACGGCTTGCGTCACCTGGCGCCATCCCTCGACCTGCGCGGGCGTGTAGATCCCCGGCGTGTCTTGATAGCCCTGCCCCTGCCGCGAAATCTGCGTTGCCTCGGCAATCAACAAGCCCGCGGAGGCGCGCTGGCTGTAGTACGTGGCGGCAAACCGGCTGGGTACGAAGCCCGCCTCGGCACGGTTGCGCGTCAGCGGCGCCATCACGATGCGGTTGGAAAGCGTCAGGGATCCCAGTTGGTAGGGCTGAAACAAAGCGTTGTCGGTCATGATCGGGTCCATCGAAAAGGGTTGAGCGCCAAGGCCGAAAGTGCGTGCTTGGCCTGTTGCGCTGGCGCTGGATGCGCTAACGGCGTTAATGATGATGATCAACATCTAAATCGTCAAGCACTTTGATGATGATCGACATCAATGTATATTCACGTCCTGGGCACTGCATTGATCAACGAGGCACGCGATGTGGGCCGCGAAGTGAGAAACAACGAATGAGGGACAGCAAATGAGAGTCACCAAGGCGCAGGCGCAGGCCAACCGGGCGCATATCGTCGAGACCGCATCGGCCCTGTTCCGAGAGCACGGCTACGACGGCGTGGGTGTGGCCGAATTGATGGCGGCCGCCGGTTTCACCCACGGCGGCTTCTACAAACACTTTCGGTCCAAGGCCGACCTGATGGCGGAGACCGCCGCGTCGGGGCTGTCGCAATCCCTGGCCATGACGGGCGACATGGACCTGGCCAAGTTCATCAGCGTGTATGTGTCGCGCGCCCACCGCGACGGGCGCAGCGCCGGTTGCACCATGGCCGCCCTGTGCGGCGATGCCGCGCGCCAATCAGACGACGTCAAGGCCACCTTTGCGGCGGGCATCGAAGACATGCTGGCCGTGCTGGGCCGGGACGACGTCGCGCCGCAAGACGCTGACCCGACGCGTGCCCGCGCCAAACGCATCGACTTGCTTGCCCGTGTGGTTGGAGCCGTCGCCTTGTCGCGCGCCTGCCCTGATGATTCCCCGCTGGCCGACGAAATACTGGAGGCCTGTCGCAATGAACTGCTTGCGTCCCTGGCGCCAGAAGCCGCCGCTTAACGTTTCCGTTGTTCTGTGTTCAGTGCCTTGAATTCACCGCCCATCTGATGGAGCCAATGCCCATGCCCCTGCACTACCTGGAAGACCTGAGCCCCGGACAACGCTTCATCGGCACCGCCCGCGTGCGCGTTACCCGCGAACGCATCAAGGCCTTTGCGTCCGAATTCGACCCGCAGCCGTTTCACCTGGACGAAGACGCCGCCAGCAGCACCCTGTTCAAGGGCCTGGCCGCCAGCGGCTGGCACACCGCCGCGCTGACGATGCAGTTGCTGGTCGCCAGCGAATTCAAGCCGGCGGGCGGCATCATTGGCGCCGGCGTGGATGAAATTCGTTGGCCGCAGCCGGTGCGCCCGGACGACGAATTGCGGATAGAAAGCGAAGTGCTGGAAGTGCGGCCATCAAAGACACGGCCCCAGCAAGGCATGGTGAAAGCGCGCACGACCACGCTGAATCAAAACGATGAAGTGGTGCAGATCTTCGTCAGCAATCTGGTGGTGCAGCGTCGCGGGGCGTAAGCGCCAGCGCAAAGTACGCCGCCGCACCGTCATCCTTGGCACGAGTCAGCACGGCACGCAGCGTTACGTTCAGCCAGCTTCCATCCTTGCCACGCAGCTTTGCACTAAACGCCGCGGTGGGCCTGCCATGCAACATTTTCTTCAACCGCGCGCCCCCGTCGGCAAGCACGCTGGCCAGTCCATCGCCCAGTAGTTCTTCTTGTCGGTAGCCCAGCATGCGCGCCAGCGCCGCGTTGGCGGATTCGCAGCGCAGGTCAGCGTCCAACAGCGCCATGCCTTGCGACGTCAGCTCAAACACCGCCTTGAAACGCGCCTGCTGGTCCCGCAGCGATTGCTCGGCCAGCTTGCGCGCGGTGTTATCCATGCTGATGCCCACGACCTTCACGACGCGCCCGTCCAAGTCACGCACGGGCGTGGCGCGCGATGAAATCCAGCGCAGGCCGCCGTCTGGCTGGAACAGCCGAAAGTCGAACTCATGCGCGTTTCCCGTCCGTAGCGATTCTTCGTAGACGGCGTTCATCATGGGCACGTCGTCGGCGTGCACGTGCTTCCAGAAGCTCTCGTTACTGACAATGCGCCAGCCATAAACGGCCTGGACGTTGGACGAGTAACTGACGTCGTCCGTGACCAGGTTCCATTCCCACGTGACGATGCGCGCGCCCTCTTGCGCCAGCTTCATGCGCGCTTCGCTTTCCATGATCTCGGCCATGTAGCGGCGCCGCGTATCGGTCATGGGCATGGCCACCGCGCTTGATGAACCCGCGGCTTCCAGGCCCTGTTCGCCGTAGCGCAGCCAGATCCAGTTGACGTCCAGGAACGCCGCCAGCTTGCGCAGCTTTTCATAGTCAATTTCGCCGCCCTTCGTCCATTTATGAACGGCGGGGCGCGAGACGCTGAGCGCCGTGGCTACGGTCTGCAGCGATAGTTGCTTGTGTTCAAGCAGCTCTTTCAGGCGGAACGCAAAGCTGTCTTCCGTCATGACGCTGTCCTCCTGCGCGCGCAGGGGTAAAAACTGCGCGCCGTTACAAACGCGCCGCGTTCAGATTGATGCTTGTACATAGGCTGGGCTGTACCTACAGTCGCGTTAGTCAATTGTTAGCTAATGGTTAATGTAAACCGTTGGTTAACTCCCAACAAGACACCGTGCGCAACGACGCATCGGAGGAGACAACGTGAAAACATCCGCGCCACGCCGCGACCAGTTCCTGACCCTATGCACGCTTACCGCCGTGCTGCTTACCGTCATCGCCATGGTTCTCTGGCCCACTGAAGCGGCCGCCACGGCCACCGTACTGTTCGACTGGACCACGCGCTCGTTCGGATCAGTGATCCAGGTGTTCGTTTTTGGCTGTGTCATCGCCTGCATCGGGCTGGCATTCAGCAAGTACGGCAACGTACGGCTTGGCGAAGACAAGCCGGAATACTCAACGCTGTCTTGGGTCTTCATGTTCATCTGCGCCGGCATGGGGTCGTCAACCCTGTATTGGGGCGTAATGGAATGGGCCTACTACTACCAGTCGCCGGGGCTTAACGTCGCCGCCGGCTCGCGCGAGGCACTGGAATACAGCATCAGCTATTCCTTCTTCCATTGGGGCCTTAGCGCCTGGGCGGTGTACGCCCTGCCCTCGCTGGCCATGGCGTATCACTTCCATGTACGCAAGAACACGGGCTTGAACCTGGCGTCCATCATCCAGGCCATCACGGGGTTTCGGGCCACGGGTCCGGTCGGCCGCGCAGTGGACCTGATCTTTCTGCTGACCATGTTCGGCGCACTGACGGTGTCCATTGCGCTGACCGCATCGACCTTCACGCGCGGCCTGTCCAGCCTGCTTGGCACGCCCGACACCTTCAGCATGCAAGTCATCGTGATCGTGGGCGTGTCGGCCCTGTTCTCGGCCAGCGCCTATATCGGCATCGCCAGCGGCATGAAGCGGCTTAGCCATATGGTCTGCTGGGGCGCGCTGCTGCTGGCCGCCGCGGTGTTGCTGGTGGGGCCAACCCAGTTTTCCGGCAACAACATCGTCAACGGCCTGGGCCTGATGCTGCAGAACTACATCCGCATGAGCCTCTTCACCGACCCCGCTGGCGACGGCGCCTTCAACCGTGGCTGGACGGTGTTCTATTGGCTGTGGTGGGTGTCGTATTCGCCGGGTGTGGCGATGTTCGTGGCGCGCGTATCCAAGGGCCGCAAGATCAAGGAAGTGATCTACGCGCTGCTGCTGGGCGGCAGCGTCGGCTGCTGGTTCTTCTTCGGCGCGCTGGAAAGCTATTCCATGCACCAGTTCATGTCGGGCGCCATCGACGTGCCCCGCATCCTGAAGGAACACGGTGGCGAAACGGCAGTGGAAATGTTGTTGAACGCGCTGCCCGTCGGCTGGCTATTCCTGGCGCTGTACCTGGCCATCATGATCGTCTTCCTGGCGGCCCACGTGGATGCCGTGGCCTACGCCGTGGCCGCCACCACCACCCGCAACCTGTCCGAAGGCGAAGACCCCAGCCCCACCAGCCGCGTCTTCTGGTGCATTGCGCTGACGCTGGTGCCGCTTGCAATGCTGTTCACCAAGGCATCGCTGGAAACCATGAAAACCGCCGTGGTGCTGACGGCCATCCCCTTCCTGTTCATCCTTGCCATCAAGCTGTTCGGCCTGTTCCGCTGGCTGATACAGGACTACGGCGACACCCCCGCGCACCAGATCGAATCGCCCACCCAACCTGCTTTTGTTACCCGGAGATCATCATGAACCTCATCGCCAAACTACCCGCCAACTTCTGCGCCGACGAAGAAAATGCCTGGACCCTGCCCGCCGCGTACTACACGAAGGACGCCGTGTTCGACTACGAAAAAGAAAAAGTATTCGCCAACGCCTGGATCTGCGTGGCGCACCGCAGCGAACTGGCCGCGCCCAACGACTATGTCACGCGCGAGATCATTGGAGAAAGCATCATTGTGCTGCGCGATCGCGAAGGCGCCTTGCGAGCGTTCTACAACGTTTGCCCGCACCGGGGCCACCAACTGATGCAAGGCAGCGGCCGCGCCAAGAACGTCATCACCTGTCCGTACCACGCCTGGACCTTCAAGCTGGATGGCGAGCTGGCCCTGGCCCGCAACTGCGACAACGTGCCCAATTTCAACCCCGACAAGGCAAGCCTGGTTTCCGTTCGGGTTGAGGAAACCGCCGGCTTCATCTTCATCAACCTGAACCCGGACGCCGGCACCGTTGAAGATCAACTCCCCGGCCTTGCAGCCCGCCTGCGCGCCGCCTGCCCGGTAGTGGATGACCTGCACCTGGCCGCGCGCTTCGTCACGGAAACACCCGCCAACTGGAAGTCCATCGTCGACAACTACCTGGAGTGCTACCACTGCGGCCCCGTACACCCCAGCTTCGCGGACTCCGTCCAGGTGGATAAATACCAGCACACGATGCACGGCAACTGGACACTGCAATTCGGCTTGGCCAAGTCGTCGGAAAAATCTTTCAAGGTGGATCCCTCGGTAAAGGACCCCAGCTTTGCCGGCTTCTGGGCTTGGCCATGCACCATGTTCAACGTACCGCCGGGCGCCGACTTCATGACCGTCATATACGAATTCCCCGCCAGCGCTGGCGTCACGCTGCAGCACTACGAGATCTACTTTCTGAACAAGGAACTCACCGACGAGCAACAGACGCTGGTGGAGTGGTACCGCGACGTGTTCCGGCCCGAAGACCTGCGTCTGGTGGAAAGCGTGCACAAAGGCCTGCAGTCCCGGGGCTATCGTGGCCAGGGCCGCATCATGGTCGACCGCCAGCGCAGCGGCATCAGCGAACACGGTATCGTGCATTTTCATCGCAAGCTGGCAACGGAATACGCAGCGGCGGCGGCTTCTGATATGCCTCGGTCGACGCCGCAACAGGCCCCCGCCTCGGCATGAGCACACAACAGACCTTGCAAGTGCGGGTCGCGCGCATTGAGCGCGTGACCCCGCTGATCAAGCGCTACACGCTGGAAGCCCTGGACGGCGGCGCGTTGCCGCCGTTCACGGGCGGCAGTCACATCATCGTGCAAATGCGCAACGGTGGCCGTCAGGTCAACAACGCCTATTCGCTAATGAGCCCGCCTGGCGCATTAGGCAACTACCAGATCGGCGTGCGGCGCGAAGCGGCATCCCAGGGCGGGTCGGCGTTTTTGCATGACAGCGTGGCCGTGGGCGACACGCTTGCCATCACCCCCCCCCGCAACCTGTTCGCGCTGGATGAGTCGGCTTGCCACCATGTGTTGATCGCGGGCGGCATCGGCATCACCCCATTCATGTCGCAGTTGCACGAGCTGCACCAGCGCGGCGCTTCGTATGTATTGCACTACGCCTTTCGCGCTGACGAACACGGCGCCTTTCGGGATGAGCTGACCCGGCTCTGCGGGGATGGCGCCAGGTTCTATGCGGGCAGCAAAGGCCAGAAGCTGGATCTGGCCGGTTTGCTGGGCGGCATGGACGCTGGCGCGCATGCCTATGTCTGTGGCCCCGGGAAGCTGATCGACGCCGTCCGCCTTACCGCGCAAGCCAGCGGCATTGCATCCGCGCGTGTGCATGCCGAGCAATTCGCCGCACCGAAGCCAACAGGCAGCGCTTTCACCGTGGTGTTGGCCAAGTCCGGCAGGACAGTGGCAGTAGCTGCCGGCGAATCGATCCTGAACGCCATCGAACGCGACAGCACCGTGCCGGTGGAATGCCTGTGCCGCGCAGGCGTGTGCGGCACCTGCGAAACCCGCATTCTGGAAGGCGAAGCCGAACACGCTGATCAGTATCTCAGCCATGCCGAAAAGGCGGCGCAGCAAACGATGCTGATCTGCGTGTCCCGAGCCCGGGGCGGAAGGATCGTGCTTGATTTGTAGGGCTGCGCCGCTAGCGGCCGTGCCGGGTGCGGCTTGCCTTGGCCGGCTTGCTTGGTGCGGAACCTAGAACAACGCCCTTCCCAACGACGCCCCGCCATCCGCATGCAAGGTCTGCCCGGTCATGAACGCAGCATCGTCCGATAGCAGGAACGAAATCACTGCGGCAATCTCATCCGCCAAGCCAATCACATGATGGCCGCCAGCGGCAAGCCGGACCGATAACGCAAGACCGATGCCCTTGCTGGCGCCGGTGACAAGAAAAGTACGAGGCATGGGAGTTCCTTCGCGCTCGCCCTTCAGCGAGCGCTTATCCAGACGAATCAGACAGCGCGGGCGACTGCCTGCGCAATGGCGGGCAACATGTCTGAAGGCTCAGGGCGGCGGGTGTAGTCGGGGTTGACCTCTGCGTAGACAATCGTGCCGTCTTGCGCGACCACGTAGCGAGCCGGCATCGGCAGCGTCCAACTGGCATCGCCATTGAAGGCGGGTAGTTCGTTCTTGAGCGACTTGTACAGATCAACCAGATAGTCCTGTAGCTCAAAGCGCAGGCCGAACGCGGCCGCCACGTCGTTGTGCGAGTCCGACAGAATCGGGAACGTCAGCGAGTTTTGACGCACTGCCTTGCGGCTGTTTGCTGCAAGCTGCGGCGAAAT
This sequence comes from Achromobacter sp. JD-1, assembly GCF_038594925.1. Classification (NCBI taxonomy): domain Bacteria; kingdom Pseudomonadati; phylum Pseudomonadota; class Betaproteobacteria; order Burkholderiales; family Alcaligenaceae; genus Achromobacter; species Achromobacter sp. JD-1. The sequence goes on from NZ_JBCGCS010000014.1 coordinate 113,455, forward strand.
CGCCACCAGGCTTGCGCCCGCCTCTTGGACAGCGGGCAGCGCGGCCTGCAACGCTTGCAAATCCATATTGCAGTACGGGCACCACACACCGCGATAAAACGTCACGACCAAAGGCCCCTGCCGCAGCAGATCGGCGGATGACACGGGCTTGCCCTCGGCATCGTCCAGCGTGAAGGCCGGCATCATGTCCCCCGCCTTCAGGGCGCGTTGCGCCGCGCCGGAATGGATGAGTTCAGCGGTGGCGCGGTGCATGGTCTCGACGACTGCACGCGGCACGTTATAGGGAGGCTGGCCGGCTTCAAAGGCGGCCTTGAAGGTATCGAGCTGTTCCTGGAGCGACATAAGAATTCCTTGGCAAATGAGAGCGTTTTGAGAACACGCATTGGGAGAGCACATTCTGGATGGCGCGCAGCAGGAATGGCAGATACCATTCAGCGATAACACTTATTCCAAAAAGGAATTTCATGGATCGCTTTCAGGCCATGACCACCTTCGTGCGGGTGGTCGAAGCCGGCTCCTTTTCTGGCGCGGCCCGCGTGCTGGGGGTGGGGCAGCCGGCCATCTCCAAAAGCGTGGCCCACCTGGAGCGCCATCTGAACGTGACGCTGTTGCTGCGTTCTACGCACGGGCTGACGCCAACCGAAGCCGGCTTGCGCTTCTACGAGCGCGCCCGCCTTGCCATTCAGGAAGCGGATGAAGCCGACCTGGCCGCGCGCGGCGTGGGCGCCAGCCTGTCCGGGCGGCTACGCATTTCGGCGGCGCCCACGTTCGCCAGCCTGCACGTCATTCCCCACCTGCCGCGCTTTCTGGACGCCAACCCCGGCCTGGACGTGGACGTGGTGCTGGACGATCGCGTCATCGACTTGATTGCCGAGGGCATTGATATCTCGTTGAGAATGGGCGCACTGAACGACTCCAGCGCCGTGGCGCGAAAGTTGGCGTCTTCACCCCGCTCGGTACTGGCCACGACGGAATACCTTTCCCGACACGGCACGCCACGGCTACCCGCTGAGCTGTCCGACCACGAAACAGTGGTGTTCAGCCAGGCGGGCAATGCGTGGAACTTCCAGCGTGATGGCGCCGAGGTGTCGGTGCTGGTCAGAGGCCGGGCAAGGTTCAGCGCGGCTGAAGGCATACGCGCGGCGGTGCTTGCCCACCTGGGCCTGACCATCGCATCCGACTGGATGTTCGCACCGGAACTGGCCGATGGCCGCGTCGTCCGCGTGCTGGAAAACTGGTCGCTTCCCGACATCGACCTTTGGGCCGTATTCCCCACGGGACGCCTGGCCACCGCCAAGGCGCGGCTGTTTGCTGAATTCGTGGAGACGGTGATGCGCGAAAATGGCTGCTTAATACCGCATCCAACCGCCCACTCAACCCTGCCCCCTCAACCCTGCCCCCCATGCCCGATACCCTGCAAGACCTTAGCCAGCAACAACGCGAATTTGCCCAAGCCCGCAATTGGGAGCAGTTCCATTCCCCCAAGAACCTGGCGTCCGCGCTGATCGTGGAAGCGGCAGAATTGCTTGAACATTTCCAGTGGCTGACCGAAGAACAAAGCCGCGCGCTTTCCCCAGAAAAACTTGAAGCGGTGGGCAGCGAGATCGCCGATGTGCTGCTTTACCTGATCCAGATCAGCAATGTGCTGGGCATCGACCCCGTGAAAGCCGCGCAGGCGAAGATTCCGTTGAACGCACAGAAGTACCCCGTCGACCGCGCTCGGGGTAGCAGCAAGAAATACGATGAGCTTTGAGTGCTTGGCCAAGACAGCATCGTTCATGCCATCTTGATCTGCGATGTTTAACCGCGGATCATTCGACGATGGGTGACGGGTCCCGATCCTCGAACGCGGACTGCACGGCCTCGATAACGCGCAAGGCCCGTATCTTGTCGTCGAGTACCGGGTACTCCTTCGCGAGTTTGCCCGAGATGCGCCACCCGTGTTCCTTGATCGAGCGGATCATGCGTACAGCGTCCGCGTCCGGCATCTCCAGTACGTCCTTTGGTAATTCAAAAAAAACGATAACGGAATACTGTCACACATCGCCGGACAATGCACCAAGAACAGCGTGCATCGCAATTAAGACGCACGCTTGCGCGCCCTCTTCAGCGCATCCCTCCCGACCCCAGAATCACCTCGCCCGTTACCCACCCCGCCTCGTCGGACGCCAGGAACGCGACGATCGACGCAATATCCTCAACTTTTCCGACGCGGCCCAGCGGCGTCTGGCCCACATTCCACGCCTCGAAGTCCGAACCCATCACGCCAGCGGCATGAGTGCCTTCGGTTTCGATCAGGCCGGGGTTGACCGCGTTGACGCGGATGCCTCGGGGCCCAAGTTCGCGCGCTAGCACACCGGTGATGGCGTCAATGGCTCCCTTGGTGCCTGTGTAGATGGCGCTCTCGGCGGGCAACACACTCGTCACGTTGGAACTGATATTGATGATGCTGCCGCCCTGGCCCAGATGCCGCGCGGCGGCGCCCGCCACCAGCAGCGTGCCCAGCACATTGATGTCGAACTGCTGACGGTAGAGCGCTTCGGTGGTGTCTTCGATCTTGGCGAACTGGTAGATGCCGGCGTTGTTCACCACGATGTCCAGCCGCCCGAAGTGCTTGATGGCCGACCCGACCATCGCCTCGACGTCCGCCTGCTGGGTGACGTCCGCGCCCACCGCCACCGCCCTGCCGCCAGCGGCTTCGATGTCGGCCACCACCTTGTCCGCGCCGCCCCGGCTTGAGGCGTAATTGACGATGACCTTCGCGCCGTCGGCCGCGAGTTGGCGCGCGATGCCGGCGCCAATGCCTTTCGATGCGCCCGTTACCAGGGCGACTTTATCTTTCAATTTGCTCATGTCTTGAGAACCCAGAATCGGCTGGCCCAACGTGGACCAGCTCGGCTAAGCCGCCATGGTGATCTCAATAAAACTGTTTGCGAACTGCCATTCCTGCATATTTTTCGTACGTTTTTGTACGGATCCACGGATGGTGGATTGCGGGTTGCGGATGACTTATTGCGGCGGCAGCAGCGCCGCGAAGCGCTTGCGGTATTCCGCGGGCGTCACGCCGACATGCCGCGCAAACGCCCGACGCAACACATCCGCATCGGCAAACCCGCAACGCGCCGCAACCTGCTTGGGTGCCGCTTGCCCTTGCTCCAGCAGGCGACGCGCCGCGTTCACTCGTGCCTCTTCGACCCAGCTTGCGGGCGTGATGCCGATCTCGCTACGGAACAGCCGCGCAAAGTGCCGGGGGCTGAGGTTCATGCGCTCGGCCAGGCTTGCCACGCTGTGGTTTAACTCGGGATTGGCGGCGACCCAGCGCTGAAGCTCCTGCAACGCCGCCCTGCCCACGGGCGCGGCTTCGCTTTTACGGCTGAACTGCAGTTGTCCGCCGGGCCGCTTGAAAAACATGACGAGTTGGCTTGCGACTTTAAGGGCGATCTCACGCCCAAGGTCTTCTTCCACCAGGGAAATGGCCAGGTCCAGGCCGGCCGTAACACCGGCGGCGGTACGCAGCGGACCATCACTGATGTGGATCGCGTCCTGGTCAACCGTGACGTCCGGGAATTGTTCGGCCAGGCGCTCGGCAACCGCCCAGTGTGTGGTGACGCGCTTGCCACTCAGCAACCCGGCTGCCGCCAGAAAGAACGCCCCGCTGCACACGGACCCGAAGCGCCTTGCCTTGGGCGCGCGACGCCTTAGCCAGTCCACCACCACGCCGCGAGCCGGCACATCAGCCGCGTTCGGGCAGCCGGCAACGAGCAGTGTGTCGACCGGTTCGTCCGCGTCGCGCCCGATGGTGCGATCAGCCATCAAGCGGACGCCGGAAGAACTGCGGATGGGGCCGGATCCGCCCGCGACCACCAGCAACCGGTACACCTCGCGCCCGGCCTGCACGTTTGCTTCGGCAAAGACGTCCAGCGGGCCGGATACATCCAGCAGTTGCACCCCTGGCAACGCCAGCACCATGATCGTTTTGACCTTATCTCGCGCCATGGCCGCCTTGATCTTTAAATGGCTGAAATCGACGTGTTCCGCCTATTGTTGCCATGCTAGCACGGCCCTATTCTTGATTGAACCCACTCAACCAAGGAGGAAGCTGATGTCCATCATCCACGAAGCCGCCATTCCCGATTCGACCCTGGCGCGCGCCATCACTGAATTCATCCGCGACACCGAGACGCCACTGCTCTTCAACCATTCAAGCCGCGTCTATCACTTTGGTGCGTTGGCTGGCGTGAAGCGCGGCCTGACCTTCGACCGCGAGCTGCTCTATGCCGGCGCCATGTTCCATGACATCGGTCTGATGCCCAGCCATAGCAGCCAGGACGAGCGCTTCGAGGTGGACGGCGCGCACGCCGCCCGCTCGTTTCTCAAGAGCCACGGCATATCGGAAGAGGACGCGTACACGGTGTGGACCGCCATCGCGCTCCACACCACGCCCGGCGTACCGCAGCACATGCACCCCGTCGTTGCGCTGGTGACCGCCGGCGTCGAAATGGACGTGCTTGGCCTCACCTACCATCAATACTCGGACGCGGAACGCGAGGCCGTCGTCCGCGCTTTCCCCCGCACGCCCCGGTTCAAGGAAGACATCATCCAGGCGTTCTACGACGGCATCAAACACAAGCCCGACACGACCTTTGGCAACGTCAAGGCCGACGTCATCGCCGACAAAGCGCCGCACTTCCACCGTGGCAACTTCTGCAGCGTGATCCGTTGCTCACACTGGCACGGTTGAGCGGCTTTACGTCGATCTTCCGCCCAATCAACGGGCCGGGCTGGCGTCATCAAGCAACGCCAGCGCGGGCCGCACCAGGCCACGGAGCAACTCCGGTTCCGGTCGCGAACGCGCCAGCACGCGCAGACCCATCAGCAAGCCAAGCAGCATGCGCGCAAGATCCTCCGCCGACTGCGTGGCGTTGATGGCGCCGGCTGCTTGGCCCGCCTGCACGCAGCGCAGGAAGAATGCCTCCATATCCCGCAGCACAAGCGCCAGCGCCTGCTGGAATTCGGCATCGTGCGGAGACAGCTCCAGCGCCGAATTCACAATCATGCAGCCCTTGCGCTGCTCGTCCGCCAGAGATAGCTCAATGATCTCGTCAAAGAACGCGCCGATGGCCTCGCGAGGCGTCAATTGCGATTCAAAACGCCTGACCCGTTCACAAAAGCCGCGCTCAACATAATGCGCGAGCGCCCGCTGGTACAAGCCGCGCTTGTCGCCAAACGTGTTGTACAGGCTGGGGCCTACGATACCCATGGCGGCGGCCAGATCGCGCACCGACGTGGCTTCATAGCCGCGCGACCAGAAGCATTCGATGGCCGCATCAAGCGCCGCCGCTTCGTCAAACTGCCTGGGGCGCGCCATGTGGGCTCCTCAGCGGCTGCGTCGCGCAGCGAACAGGGAAAGGCGACGCCATCATAATGCGCTGTGGTCCTTGACCGCGTCTTCCAGCGCAGGCTTGAGCGTCAGAAACCGTGCATCAACGGCGGCGGGATCCTGGCGGTTCAGCGCGATCATCTGCGCGCGTGTCTCGCCGCCGCGGATGACTTCGAAAGCGTCGGTCTCGATACCCTCGACGATGGCCTCGGCCACGGCGGAAGCCGGCTCACGCGAGAATCCCAGTTCCGGGCCGGCGCGGTTGGACTGCATCATGGGCGTATCGGTCCCGCCCGGATAGGCGGTCAACACATGAATGCCTTCGCCTTTAAGCTCGCGCCGAAGGGCCTCGCCGAAATGCGCCAAGCCCGCTTTCACCGCTGCGTAAGTCGTGTAGAACGGCGCGCCCACCAGCGCAATGCCAGACGTAATGTTCACGACCACGGCGTTGCCGCTGGCCCGCAAGGCGGGGATCGCGGCGCGGGTCAGCAAGATCGGCGCAAGCAGGTCCACGTTCACCATCTGCTCGATGTCGGCCTCTGCCGTATTTTCCAAGCGGCCGGCGCGCACGCCCCCGGCGTTGTTGATCAGGATGTCGAGGCCACCCAAGGCAGCCACGGCCTTGTCCAGCGTGACAAGCCGTCCTTCAGTCGTGCCCACATCGGCGCAAACCCCCGTGGCGGAATCCAGACCGCGCAGCGCGTCATCCAGCACGCTTTGCCGACGCCCCGTGATAACCACCCTGGCGCCGCGCGCCGTCAACGCATGGGCCAGCGCAAGGCCGATGCCGCTTGATCCGCCTGTGATCAGAACCCGCTTGTTCTTCAGATCCATCTCAGGCTCCTTGTGACGACGCGGGCGGGAAGTTCGACGGGAACAACGCCCGCTTGGTCTCGTCGTCGTTCACCGTTTTCCATTGGTGGCTCTTGGTCAGCGCCCGCGCACGCGCAACCGCCGGGCGCGCATCCACACTGGCGAACCAGCGCTTCAGTTCCGGAAACGGCGCCAGCGGGTCTTCGGCGCCCTTGCGCACGCGGGAAGCCCGGTCCAGCCAACCCCACGCCGAAATGTCCGCGATGGTGAAGCTGTTGCCAACAATGAACTCGCGCCCCTTCAGATGCTCGTCCAGCACCTGATAGTGCCGATCGGCTTCGCGGCGGTAACGGTTGACGGCGTAGTCCAGGCCATCGGGCGCGGCAAACTGAAAGTGCACCGCCTGGCCAGAGAACGGCCCCAGACCCGAGGCAATGAAGAGCAACCACGACAACAGCTCGGGCCGATCTTCAGGCGTGCCTGTTAGCTGGCCGGTCTTGTCGGCCAGGTAGATCAGGATGGCCGTCGAGTCAAACACGCGCGCTTCCTTGCCGCCGGGGCCGTCGGTGTCAACAATGGCCGGCACCTTGCCGTTCGGATTGATGGCCCGAAAGGCTGGCGTGTGCTGCTCGCCTTTGCTGGTGTCGACCGGCACGGCTTCGTACTCCAGCCCGGTCTCTTCCAAAAAGAGCGCGATCTTGGCGGGGTTGGGCGTCGGATGAAAGTAAAAACGGATCATGGCTGTTGTCTCGCTGTCGTGGTGGTCGATGGGACTGCTACCTTGCGCTTGGGACGGGCTGCCAGAAGCACGCCGCCGACGACGGCAAGAAGCGCAACGCCCTCTTCCCATGACGGCAACTCACCCAGGACGGGAATGGCGGTCAGCGCGGCAACCGCCGGAATCAAGGCAATAATGGCCGTCGCGGCGGACGGCCCCAGCAACGTGACAGATCGATTGAAGGACACGATGGCCACGCCGCTCATCAAGACGCCCTGATAGAACGCCTGCAAACCGATTTCACCGGGTGACGCCAAGTCAAGGCGGCTGAGTCCGGCAAACAGGTAGATCGGCAGAAACAACACGGCCGACCAGAAGCAAATCAACGCTGCCGCCTGCACCGGCGTCAACCTGCTGCGCCGAAACAGCAGCGTATACACGGCCCACATCGCCGCGGCCGTGATCAGCGCCAGGATGCCCACCGGGTTTGCAACGCCGTGCGCCGAGGCGCCGCCCGCGATCATGCAGACCAACCCGATGACGATGGCCAGATAGCCCAGCCAGCGGCCCCTGCCTGGTTGTTCTTTCAGAAAGAGCCACGCAAAAAGCCCGACAAAAACTGGCATCAATGTGGGCGCCACTGCCGCCGCCCGACCGGCGGACGTGAGCTGCAAGCCCAGGGCGACCGCCAGTACGAAGGGCATGCCCCACAGGCAGGCGTACAGCAGTCCTTCACCCCATTGTTTGGCGGACATGTGCCTTGCGCCGCGCAGCAGTACGGGAAAAAGAATCACAGCGCCGATACCGAACCGCAGCGCGGTGACATCCCACAAGCGCAGTTCCCGCGTCACGCTAAAGCGCGTCACCACAAACCAGCCCGCGAAAATCAGGACGCTAAGCGCCGCCCAGCAGAGTCCGTGAAGGGTTTGGCGAGAGGGTCGCGGGGAATGGGATATGGGAGCGGGTCCGATGGCGGCGTTCTGGGCGGGGTCGGCAAGTTGCGTCATGCGGTGGCCTTCCCCCTGGGGCAAGCGGGTTGACGAAGGCACTTGCGTTGCAGGCGCCGTGCGATGTCTGGCAATTTTATATCGACTGCTATAAAACATGCCAGCATTGATTTTCCCAGAGCGCCGATGAACGGCTAATGCGATGCCGCCGCATCAACAAAGGCAGACAGATCACGATTGAAGCGCTGCGCCTCTTCGATAAAGGGCGAGTGCCCCGCTTCTGGGTAGAACTTGCCGATGGCGTCGGGGTTCAGGGCCTTGGCCCGATTGAAGGACGGTTCGGCTTGAACCAAGGCGTCACGCGCACCGTAAATCAGCAACAGCGGCTTGTGCATGGCGCCCAAGCCCTTGGGCGCATTCAACGACATGCCATGCACGGCGTTCTGCATGGCCTGTGAGGCCATGGCCGCATTCGCCAACAAACGCTGGAACGTCTGCGCGTCGGGCAGCTTGGCAAAGCACAGCGCCACGAACTCACGCTCGGCATCCAGATGCGTCTTGAGATCCGGCGATGCCATCCCGCTGTACACCTGCGGATGCGAAACGATTTGCTCGGGCTTCAGCTCGATGACACCACCCACGTACACAGCGCCGGCGATTTTCTCGTCACCATAGGCAGCCAAGTAATTAGTGGCCACGGCAGCGCCCAGCGACCATCCCACCAAGACAGGCCGCCGGGCTCCTGACCCAGCAATCACCGCTGCCAGATCATCTGCCCAACGGCGTCCATCACGGTAGGCATCGGCGCGCTCCGGTTGACCGGACATACCATGCCCGCGCATATCAAAGGTAATCAGCCGATAGCGCTGTAACTCAGGGCTGTTGACCTGCTTGTCCCAACTCAGATGGCTGCCAAGCAAGCCGTGAATGAAGATAATGGGCTGGCCGTTCGGGTCACCGGCCTCTTGCACCGCGATGCGCACCCCATCAGGCGCCGTCACGGTGTACGGTTCCACGGCGGCATGCGCCAGCGCGGCCACAGCCATCAAGGCAACCGCGGCAAAGCCCTTGCGCCATTGGCTGAAGAGGTTGAAAAACATCATGTTGAAGCTCCTTCGAATAGAAAGAGCCCAGGCTAAAGCCTGACATTAGTGTCACAGTCAAGCGCGGATGATAAGGTTCGATCCATGAAGAAGACTGAGTCCATCACCCTGCTGAAGATCGGCGCTTTGGCGCAAGCAACCGGCGTCAGCGTGCGCTCGATTCGTCACTACGATCAGCATGGCCTGCTTGCGTCAACGCGTGCTCAGAATGGCTACCGCGCCTTCGAGGCAGTGGCCGTCACACAGGTCAAGCAGATCCAACGATTGATCGCCACCGGCTTCAGCTTGGAAGAAATCCGCAGCTTTCCGGATTGCATGTTGCTGATCGAAGGGGCGAAGGCATGCACGGATATGACGGATGCGAAGCGTAAGCGGCTGGCGATACTGGAGAAGCAGATAGCGGCGCTGGAAAAGCAGCGCCAGCGGTTGCGAGGCATGCTGATTGAGGGGGGTGGGCAGGAGTGAGTCGCCCTGGATTATGCGGAGGCCTGCACTTACCCGATTCGCCTAGCTTTTGCCTGGAACAATAAGCACGCCCAGCCGCCCCGCAAGATCCAACAACGCGTCGTACGCCCCGACATCGTCCATCAAGCTGCGCGACTCACCATCCGGGCGCAGAGTTCCGTCGGCGATTCGATCCCCAAACAGAACCACGGCCCGAGCGGAGTCATCTTGTCGAGAAATCCAAGATAAACCCTGCACCCGTGGATGCTTCTCATGAAGTTTTTTCCCCCATTGGCGGGTGACTGGGTACTGGTCTTTTTCCGTATCGATAAGCTGCCTACGGGTCACGCCTAGTTTGCGCAACGGTACGCTAGCCAAATCGACGAGCTGCAGGTCCTGGGTGACTTCAACACATGAGTGAACCTGACCTTCCAGTTTGCGCTTATCCAGACTTTTGAAACCCGGCGCGTGCGGAACATCGTGGAATACCGTCTCCATCATGGCGCAGTCCATGGTCGCACCACCGTAGAGCGTCGGAATCGGTGCGCCTTGGGCATCCCGAATAGGACTGAAGCGCGCGTTCCCCTGAGTGCCAGGGTTGAACTGGTCCGCCCGGTATTTCCCCTGGTGAACGCGGTGCAGGATAGTTCCAGCCTCTAGCGTTTTTATGGTCGCGTGAAGGACTTCAGGAGGTATCGGCGTGGCGTTGCCGGGGTGAGCTTCCATCGACAGCGACACCGAATCGGCAGAACGGCTACGGCGGTTAGCCATGTGCGACCTCTTGCACCTCATCGCGAGCGGCCTCGATCACCTGATCCGGCAAAGCAGCCAGCAAGTCCTGCGGCCGCTTGCCTGACAGGAAGCTATTGGCGGACAGGAACCAATAGGCCATGCCCCAAGCATCCTTGTGCCCGTCAAATTCCTTAATGATCCCGGCCAGCGCTTTCAATGGACGGAAGCTGGCCTCCCGATCCAGACCATAGGCTGGGAAGTAGTCAACGCCGTTGTGATGAATGGCAAATATCTGCCCCTGCTTCTTCCACTTGTTTGGCTGCGCGCTAGGGTTGACGGTGCTCAGGCCTGCCAACTGGGCCACTTCGGCTGCTGTGAGCCAGTCTCCACTTTCGAGAACAGCCATGCGAGCCCGAGCCAGCATCATCGCTTCCTTGAGAAGCTGGGGCGAGGCGGGCTTGCGGGGCACAAGGGCATCAACCAAGCGCTCGACGAGCTCCCGATCCTGCCGTTTAAGGAAAAGCTCAAGCATCGATTCCGCGACGCTGGACATGTTCCGGGCAACAGTGGAAAGCGAGGCGTTGTCGACATGTTCGAATGCAAGCACCACCACCTGATTGGCGTGGGATTTTCGGAGGTAGTCCTGTGCTTGCTTCGGGGTACCCACAAGGGTGGAGACCCCAGGATGGTCTTGTACGACGCCCATGGCTGAGCTCCGTCAGAGTTATAACAATTATGTCACCATAACATATCTTCTATAACTTAAATGGCGACGAAAACCTTCAGTTGCTGGCTGCCATAGTCGTATGAGAGAAAATCAAGGACACCGCTACAGGTCACGCCCAACCACTTGGCAAGCGGTTTGCCTACCCCTGTGAAGTTCATCCATTGGCTTCTTGCCCCACGGCGGTCGGCACGTCGGTCGCCGGATGGCGAGCCAGTTCGATGAAGGCCCGCACGTAGTCAATCGCGCTGTCCGCCTCGCGCGCCCCAAGAAAAATCTGCTTGGCGATACCGCGCACGCCCAGCCGCACCGGCACCACATCCATCCGAGCCGCGTATTCCTCGACCAGCCAGCGCGGCAGAGCGGCCACACCGCGTCCGCTGGCCACCATCTGCACCATGATGTCGGTGGTTTCGATGGCTTTATGGCGCTTGGGCGTGACACCGGCCGGCAGCAGGAACTGGTTGTAGATGTCCAGGCGCTCGATGTCCACGGGGTAGCTGATCAGCACTTCCTGGTTAAGCTGTTGCGGCTTGACGTACGCAGCCGTTGCCAGGGGATGGCCCTTGGGCACGACCAGCACCTGCTCGTAGTCGAACACGGGCTCAAACTTCAGGCCTGGCTTGAACAGCGGGTCGGGCGTCACCAGCAGGTCGATCTCGTAGCCAAAAAGCGCGCCGATCCCGCCAAACTGGAACTTCTGTTTGACGTCCACATCCACGTCGGGCCAGGCCGCCAGATACGGTGAAACCACCTTCAGCAACCACTGATAGCAAGGGTGGCATTCCATGCCGATGCGCAGCGCGCCGCGTTCGCCCTGCGCGAACTGGCCCAGCCGCTCTTCGGCCAGGTCCAGTTGCGGCAGCACGCGGTTCGCCACCGCCAACAGGTATTGGCCGGCCTGCGTCAAGCGCAGGCTTCGACCTTCGCGCAGCCAGACGTCGGTGCCCAGTTGCACCTCCAGCTTCTTCATGCTGTGGCTCAGGGCCGACTGGGTCAGGTTCAACACGCCCGCGGCGGCCGTCAACGACCCTTGCCTTTCGACCTGCTGGACGATGCTGAGATGGATGCGCTCAAGCATTCAGATGATTCCTGCTCATGGATTAGTGAAATAAAACCATTTTACTTCATGATTGCCGTCATCTAGCATGCGGTTCCAGCTTGATGCTGCAACTGCACAAAGACAGATGCCGCGCCGGGTAGATCCATTCATGTGAAGCAAAGATGACACGTCCACTCCGTCTAGTCGCAGTTTCCGGCGGACTGCAACGCCCCTCCAAATCAGCGGCCCTGGCAGAACACCTGCTGGATCTGATCGCCGACGATATCCCCTGCGAACAGCACCTGGTTGAACTGGGTGAACTCGCCCCGCAACTGGCTGGCGCCGTCTGGCGCTCGCAATTGCCCGACAAGGTGGAGCGCGAGCTTGGCATGGTCGAACAAGCGGACATCCTGGTGGTGACAACCCCGGTCTACCGTGGCTCGTACACGGGGCTGTTCAAGCACTTCTTCGACTTCATTCATCAGGACGCCCTGGTCGACAAGCCCGTCTTGTTGGCGGCCACCGGCGGCAGCGAACGCCATGCCCTGATCATCGACCATCAGTTGCGGCCCCTCTTCAGCTTCTTTCAGGCACGCACCTTGCCGCTGGGCGTCTACGCCACCGACAAGGATTTTGCCGACTACCGCGTGCAGGACATGGCCCTGATCGAACGGGCCAGGCTGGCGGTCCAGCGCGCACTGCCCTTGATCGAATTGATGCGCCATCCACGCACCGCCGCCGCACAAGAAGCGGTAGCAGCCTGACGCAAAGCCAAATCAAGCGCCGCCCGCAGCGGCAATAGCGTCCGTCGCCAAGCGGCCGCCGGACTCCGCATTTCTTTCGCAAAAATCAGCACACCCCATCACCATGAGCAACGCGTTCACATTCAACATCAAGAGCATTCCTTTTGATGAAAATTACCAGCCTTCCGACAGCACGCGAATCACGACCAACTTCGCCAATCTGGCGCGGGGCACGAGTCGCCAGCAGAATCTGCGCAACACGCTGAAGATGATCGACCGGCGTTTCAATAGCCTGGCGCATTGGGACAACCCCAGGGGAGATCGCTACACGGTCGAACTCGAAATCATCTCCGTTGAAATGAACATCGCGGCCAACAGCGGCAGTGATGCGTTTCCGCTGATTGAAATCTTGAAGACCAATATCGTTGACCACCACAACAACGAACGCATCGAAGGGATCGTCGGGAACAACTTCTCTTCGTACGTGCGCGACTACGACTTCAGCGTGCTTTTGCAAGAGCACAACAAAAACAAATCCAGCTTCAGCTCGCCTGACGGTTTCGGCGACTTGCACGGCAAGCTGTTCAAGCACTTTGTCGGTTCCAGCGCTTACCAAGAGCGGTTCAGCAAGCCGCCGGTCATCTGCATCAGCGCCTCAAGCAGCAAGACATACCTGCGCACTGAAAATCAGCACCCCATCCTGGGCGTTGAATATCAGCAAAACGAATTCTCGCCGACGGACCAATACTTCGAAAAAATGGGCTTGCAGGTCCGCTACTTCATGCCCCCGGGCAGCGCCGCGCCGTTGGCCTTTTACTTTCAGGGCGACCTGCTTGGCCACTACACGAACCTTGAGCTGATCAGCATCATCAGCACGATGGAAACGTTCCAGAAAATCTACCGTCCCGAGATCTACAACGCCAATTCCGCCGCGGGCAAGGTCTATCAACCGAGCCTGAAGAATCAGGATTACTCGTTGACGCAGATTGTCTATGACCGCGATGAGCGCAGCCAGCTCGCCGTGAAGCAAGGAAAGTTCACGGAAGAGCACTTCATCAAGCCCTACAAGCACGTGCTGGAAAGCTGGGCCGCCAACTACGCGCACTAATCACTCAAAAAACACACGAGACCACCTGATCATGAAAAAACTACTGCCCACCTCCACCGCCGGCAGCCTGCCCAAGCCTTCGTGGCTGGCACAGCCTGAAAAACTCTGGTCGCCTTGGAAACTGCAAGACGACGAGCTGATCGAGGGCAAACAAGACGCCTTGCGCCTGGCGCTGCAAGAACAACAGCACGCGGGCATTGATATCGTCAGCGACGGCGAGCAAACCCGTCAGCACTTTGTCACGACGTTCATCGAACATCTGGACGGCGTTGATTTCGAAAAGCGCGAAACCGTTCGCATCCGTGATCGCTATGACGCGAGCGTGCCGACCGTCGTGGACGCCGTCAGCCGTCAAAAGCCGGTGTTCGTTGAAGACGCCAAATTCCTGCGTCAGCAAACCAAGCAACCCATCAAATGGGCGCTGCCAGGCCCCATGACGATGATCGACACGCTGTACGACGCCCACTACAAGAGCCGCGAAAAACTGGCCTGGGAATTCGCCAAGATCCTCAACCAGGAAGCCCGCGAATTGGAAGCCGCGGGCGTGGACATCATCCAATTCGATGAACCGGCGTTCAACGTGTTCTTCGACGAGGTCAACGACTGGGGCATCGCCACGCTGGAACGCGCCATCGAAGGCCTTAAATGCGAAACCGCCGTGCATATCTGCTACGGCTACGGCATCAAGGCAAACACCGACTGGAAGAAGACGCTGGGTTCCGAGTGGCGTCAGTACGAGGAATCGTTCCCCAAGCTGCAGAAGTCCAGTATCGACATCATCTCGCTGGAATGCCACAACTCGCACGTGCCGATCGATCTGCTCGAATTGGTACGCGGCAAGAAGGTGATGGTCGGCGCCATCGACGTGGCGAGCGACAAGGTTGAAACGCCGGAAGAAGTGGCCAATACGCTGAGAAAGGCGCTGAAGTTTGTGGATGCCGACAAGCTGTATCCGTGCACGAACTGCGGCATGGCGCCGTTGTCGCGGGCTATTGCGAAGGGCAAGCTGCTAGCTTTGAGCGAAGGCGCGGAAATCGTTCGCAAGGAACTGCTGGGCTGATGCGCGATGGTGTCAGACTGCAATTTTTCGCTGGCATCGGCGAAATTGCAGTCTGACTCCTTATTTTATTTCCTTATTTCCTACTGCTCCTTCAGCCCCAACGACTTGATCAATGGAGCGAACAATTTCTTCTCCTCCTGCACACGTGCGGCATACTCGGCCACGCTCAGCGGTAGCGCCTCGGCGCCGGCGTCCAGGAACCGCGCCTTGATCTCCGGCCGTGCCAGCACCTTGTTGATTTCGCCGTTCATGCGATCAACCACATCATCGCGGGTGCTGGCGGCGGCATACACGCCGAACAGGCTGTCCGCGAAAACGCCGTCAATGCCGGCCTCAGAAAAGGTTCGTATGTCTGGCGCCACGGCGGCCCGTTGCCGGCTTGCCACCGCCAGCACCTTCAGCTTGCCCGCTTGCACCATGGGAAAGACCGTGGCCGGTCCAAAAGCAAAGTCGATCTGGCCCGCGGCCAGGTCTTGTATCGCCGGCGCCACGCCGCGATAAGGCGCATGGGTGGCCTGCATGCCGGTAGCCTGCTTGAGCAGCTCGCCAGCCAGATGCGGCGTCGTGCCGTTGCCGGCCGAACCGTAGTTAAGCGGATTGGGCTGCTTGCGCGCGTATTCGACGAACGCTTCAAGCGTATCGACGCCCAGCGAGGACCGGACGAACAGGAACAACTGGCTGTTGGCCAACAAGGCGACCGGCCGCAAGTCACGCTGCGGATCGAACGGCATGTTGGTGAACATCAGTGGGTTGACCGATTCAGTCGTCGATGGATTGAGCAAGAAGGTATGGTTGTCTCGGCCGTTGCGCGCGACCTCGGCGCCCGCCACGTTGCCGCCCGCGCCGCCGCGATTCTCCACGATAACGGTCTGCTTCAAGGCCTCGGCCAAATGCGGCTGTACCGTGCGCGCCAGCACGTCGACCAGCCCGCCAGGGGCCAGCCCCACGACCAGGCGCACCGGCTTGTTGGGCCAAGCCTGAGGCGGCGTTTGCGCTTGACTGCCCGTCGCCCAGCCAGTCAGCGCCAGCAGCATCATGGCCAGGCAATGTCTACGCAACGGCATGCGATTCTCCTTATGGGCCGCCACCGCGCGATCCTGCGTACGGTGCGTCAGGTGCCGCACCCCGGTGAACCGCCTTGATGCCTCATCACGGCGGTGCCCTGCATCTGCCGCTCATTCTTCACAAAAGTTTAAGCATAAAGAATCCCGGATAACCCTAGTTTGCCGGGGAGGAGCAAGCGCGGCTTGTCTAGACCGCTTTAGGCCGAACAAAAATTGTGTCTGATGATGAAGATCGGCTTTGCAGTCGTGTGGCGCGGGCCAACGGGCCCACTCCAGAAACGCTTAAGACGTGAAGCCGCCGTCGACCAGGATGTCGGCGCCCGTGACATAGGAGGCCTGTGGACTGGCGAGAAACGCCACGACGCTGGCGATTTCATTCGGCTTACCGTAACGGCCCACCGCGATACCGGGGATGAGCAACTTGGCCCACTCGCTATCGACCGGATTCATGTCCGTGTCTACGGGCCCGGGGTGCACGGCGTTGACGGTGATACCACGCGAGCCCAGGTCGTATGCCAAGCTGCGGTTGAAGCCAGTGATGGCTCCCTTTGTCAGTCCGTACACCGAGAGACCGGGCACACCGGCATACTTCGTGGCCGAACTACCGATGTGCACGATTCGGCCACCTTCCTTCATGTGGCGTACGGCTTCCTGCGTGGCAACGAACACGCCCGTGACGTTGACCGCGAGCATCGACTGATAGTCCTCGAACGTAATCTGGTCTATCGGAAGCGCCGACGCGATTCCGGCGTTATTCACCAGAATGTCCAGACCACCAAATGTCTCGACCGTCTTGGTGATGGCCGCGCGCACGGCGTCCGGGTCCGCAGCGTCGGCTACGATGGCCAGCGCGCGGCCACCGGCTGACTCGATGTCGGCGATTGTTTGCTTGGCCGAGTCAGGCGAGCCGCGGTAGGTGAAGGCGACTTGGGCACCGTCGGCAGCGAGTTGCTTGCTGATGGCCGCCCCGATGGAGCGCGAACCACCAGTGACGAAAGCCGTCTTGCCTAGCAGCGGAAGCGATTGGGTAGAAGTTGTGTCGTTCATAGGTCACTCCGTTTAAATGCCGAGAATTCGGTGGAGTGACTTTCGCGCTTTTATTGCCGATTGATTAGTATCAAATGACTTGGATCATCTTCAAGCAATTATTTAATATCCGCCTGGAGGTTGGTCTATGTGATCAGAACCGGAAGCCCGGTCAAGCGGCGACGGTCCATGTCGTCATGTGCACGCGTAATCTCATCGAACCGATAGCGAGCGGTTTCTAGGTCGTCGAAAATGCCGGAACGCACTGCGGCCCATAGCTCGTTGGTCGCAATCCCAACCGCCTGACCACGCACATATTGAGGGGCACCGCCACTTCGAACTGCGATGGCTCGTCGAGCGAAATCTGGTCGGTTTATCGATGCTTGGCCCGACGCATAGCCGATAGCTGCTATGACACCGCCGTCCCGGACACTTGCAGCGCCCAGATCAAACATCGCCTGCCCTACAAAATCGTAAACCACATCCACCCCATCCGGGGCGATCGCGCGGATGTTCGCCGCGATGTCGGGATCTTGTGAGTGAAACGCGTAAGTGCTGCCAGCGCTTACCTTGGAAAGCTTGTTCGGAGACCCAGCGATACCAATGACCGTCGCGCCGAGCGATTTTGCCCAACGGGAAAGAATTGAGCCCACGCTTCCTGATGCGCCGAGCACCAGCGCCACATCAGTCGGTTTGAGATCGTATAGCCCACGAAGACCCATCCAGGCCGTTCCGCCCTTGGCCAAGAAAGTCGCTGCGACCTCATTGGTGATGTCGCCAGGCAGGCGAACCAACGGTGCCGTTGAAATCACCCTCTCGGTAGCGTATGCACCCTCGGCGAAGAAGTAGGCGACACGGTCGCCGACCAAGAGCCCACTGACGTCGGGTCCTATCGCGGTGACTATCCCCGCTGCTTCAAAACCAGGGACCGCCGGCATCGTCATCGGATACTGACCCCTCCGTATCATGGCATCGACAAAATTGAGACCAATCGCGTCTTGGGTGATCTGAACCTCCCCAGCACCTAGCGCCCGCAGGTCACTGTGGATGATCTGCAGGACGGCCGGACCGCCGAGGGACTGCATCTGAATAATTTTCGGCACGGCATCTTCTCCTGTTCCAAGAGCGGCGCAGAACGCCCTTTACCTCCGATGGGTACGTCATATCGACGTCGATGAATATTCAACGGCGATCCGTAACGATCGTGGGCCATTCTGGGTAGCGGCGGCCAATCACCTCCAGTTCCCGAGTCAGCCAATCGATATATTCCTCTTTTGTCGCCGTAAATCCATCGGGCACAGGTTTTCCAAAACCCGGCAGGTCGGGTGCAATCACGTCCTGCCTTTTGATTTGTGAGAGAAGGCGGTTCCAGAGTCGATGGGTGTCGGGAACGCCGTGGACGAGTACCGCTGGCATGCTGCATCTCCGGCTTCGTTAGTGGTCGTGAATGACTCACCCGCACTGTCGCCCACTTATTTCCTCTTGATTAGTGCCATATGACTTGAATCATCTTCAAGCACCCATTTAATATCCACGAATGGAGACCTTGGCCAACTTGGAGTCGTTCGTGCGCAGTGCTGAAAGCGGAAGTTTTTCGGCTGCGGCGCGGCGGTTGGCGCTAAGTCCAGCAGCAGTAAGCCGGAACGTGGCCATGCTGGAGCGCAACCTAAAAGTACGGCTGTTCCATCGTTCAACCCGCAAGCTGACGCTGACCGAGGCGGGTGAGGCATTCCTGAGCGCGATCGGCGGCAATCTGGAGTCTTTGCAAAACGCCATTGCGTCGGTATCAGCAGACGACGGACAGCCTGCGGGTGTGCTCAAGATCAGCCTGCCGCCAACCGTCGGGATGAGCCACATTCTGCCGCTACTGCCGGACTTCTTGCAGCGCTACCCTCGCATCAAGCCCGAGTGGCATTTCGAGAACCGCGCGGTGGACCTGATCGCCGAAGGCTATGACGCCGCTATTGGTGGTGGCTTCGAGCTCGCACCCGGCATGATCGCCCGGACATTGGCACCAGCGCACATCATCGCCGTCGCATCTCCTGCCTATCTGGCCCGACGCACGGCACCTGCTGACCCATCCGGGCTGATTGAGCTGGATGGAATCGTCATGCGTTCACTCAAGTCGGGCCGCATCCGTACCTGGGACATGCGCAACGCGCAAGGCGATCAGGTTGCCGCATTGATGCGCGAAACTTTAGTGGTCAACGACCCTACCGCGCTGAGGGAGGCGGTGCAGCTAGGCTTGGGTGTCGCCATGCTGGCCGTCCCTGATGTTCTAGCAGGATTGGAGTCGGGGAAGCTTGTGCGAGTTTTACCGCGCTGGTGGGCCGATGCGGGCGCAATCTCGCTCTACTATGCGAGTCGCGACCTGCTCCCGGGCAAGACGCGAGTCTTCATCGACTTCGTGATCGAGGCATTCAAACGTCAAGACTATGCACGGCGTTTTGCCGGTAGCTTGGGATAAGAACGTATGAATGCCTCGCCGATAACTGGCGATAGTTCCCGAAGGACCTCAAATCACTCCCACTCAATCGTCGCCGGCGGCTTGCTCGACACGTCATAAACCACGCGGTTAATCCCGCGCACTTCATTAATGATCCGTGAAGAAACGCGAGCCAGCAGCGGGTGCGGCAGCGGCGCCCAGTCGGCCGTCATGAAGTCAAACGTCTGGACCGCACGCAGCGCCACAACGTACTCATAAGTCCGCCCGTCGCCCATCACGCCCACCGACTTCACCGGCAGGAACACGGCAAACGCTTGCGACGTCAGCTCATACCAGGTCAAGCCACTAGCTTCATCCTTGGTGTTCCGCAGTTCTTCAATAAAGATCGCGTCCGCACGGCGCAGCAGTTCAGCATATTCATGCTTCACTTCGCCCAGAATCCGAACTCCCAAACCCGGACCCGGGAACGGGTGGCGGTACACCATCTGCGGCGGCAAACCCAAGGCCACGCCCAGTTCGCGGACTTCGTCCTTGAACAGTTCGCGCAGGGGTTCCAGCAGTTGCAGGTTCAGCGTATCGGGCAAACCGCCCACGTTGTGGTGCGACTTGATCGACGTGGCCTTGCCCGTCTTGGCGCCAGCGGATTCGATGACGTCGGGGTAGATCGTGCCCTGGGCCAGCCACTTGGCGCTTTGCTGCTTGCCGGCTTGTTCCTGGAACACTTCGACGAATTCGCGGCCGATGATCTTACGCTTGGCTTCGGGGTCCGCAACGCCAGACAGCTTGCCCATGAATTGGGCGGTGGCGTCGACGTGAATGATCTTCACGCCCATGTTTTCGGCGAAGGTCTGCATGACCTGCTTGCCTTCGTCCAGGCGCAACAGGCCGTGGTCGACGAACACGCAGGTGAGCTGGTCGCCGATGGCCTTGTGGATCAGCGCGGCGGCCACCGAGGAGTCCACGCCGCCGGACAGGCCCAGGATGACTTCGTCGGTGCCGACTTGCTCGCGGATGCGGGCGACGGCTTCGGCGACGTAGTCGGGCATGTTCCAGTCGCCCTGGCATTCGCAGATCTCGTTCACGAAGCGGGCCAGCATGGCCTTGCCTTGGACGGTGTGCGTGACTTCGGGGTGGAATTGAACGGCGTAGAAGCGGCGTTCTTCGTCGGCCATGCCGGCGATGGGGCACGACGGCGTGGATGCCATCAGCTTGAAGCCCGGGGGCAGCTCGGTGACCTTGTCGCCGTGGCTCATCCAGACCTTCAGCATGCCGTGGCCTTCGGGCGTGGTGAAGTCGTCCAGGCCTTCCAGCAGCTTGGTGTGGCCGTGGGCGCGGACTTCGGCGTAGCCGAACTCGCGGTGGTCGGAAAAGCTGACCACGCCGCCCAGTTGCTGCGCCATGGATTGCATGCCGTAGCAGATGCCCAGCACCGGCACGCCCAGTTCGAACACGGCGTGCGGCACGCGCATCGAGCCTTCTTCGTAGGCCGAGGCGTGGCTGCCGGACAGGATGATGCCCTTCAAGCCTTGCGCCATCTGCTCGCGCACGAAGGCGTCGTCGACGTCGCCGGGATGCACTTCGGAATAGACGCCGGCTTCGCGGACGCGGCGGGCGATCAGTTGGGTGACTTGCGAACCGTAGTCAAGAATGAGGATGCGCTGGTGCATTGAGCTCTACCGATTAAATAAAACCGCACCGGCAGAACCGCTGTTGTTAATGCGATTCTGCCGGTGCGTGATGCATGACATTGTAGTTGACTGTACGGATCAGTCGGCGCGGTAGTTGGGCGCTTCCTTGGTGATCTGCACGTCGTGTACGTGGGATTCGCGCACGCCGGCGGAGGTGATCTCCACGAATTCGGCCTTGGTGCGCATGTCGTCAATGGTGGCGGCGCCGCAGTAGCCCATCGAGGCGCGAATGCCACCAACCAATTGGTAAATGATGGCCAGCACGCTGCCCTTGTAGGGAACGCGGCCTTCGATGCCTTCGGGGACCAGCTTGTCGGCGTTGTTGGACGGGTCCTGGAAGTAGCGGTCGGCCGAGCCGTCCGTCATGGCGCCCAGGCTGCCCATGCCGCGGTACGACTTGTACGAACGGCCTTGGAACAACACGACTTCGCCCGGGGCTTCTTCCGTGCCGGCGAACATGCCGCCCATCATGCACGCGAACGCGCCAGCGGCCAGCGCCTTGGCAACGTCGCCCGAATAGCGGATGCCGCCGTCGGCGATCAGCGGAACGCCCGTGCCTTCCAGCGCCTTGGCGACTTCGGAAATGGCATGGATCTGCGGCACGCCCACACCGGCGACGATGCGCGTGGTGCAGATGGAACCGGGGCCGATACCGACCTTGACGCCGTCGGCACCGTACTCGACCAGTGCGCGCGCGGCGGCGGCGGTGGCGATGTTGCCGCCAATGACTTCAACCTTGGGGTAGTTCTGCTTGACCCAGCGCACGCCTTCCAGCACGCCCTTGGAGTGGCCGTGCGCGGTGTCGACGATCAGGACGTCAACGCCGGCGGCAACCAGCTTTTCCACGCGCTCTTCAGTGCCCGCGCCCACGCCCACGGCCGCGCCCACGCGCAACTGGCCTTGGCCGTCTTTGCTGGCCATCGGGTGTTCGGTGTTCTTGACGATGTCTTTGACGGTGGCCAGGCCACGCAGCTCAAAGCCGTCGTTCACGATCAGCACGCGCTCAAGGCGGTGCTTGTGCATCAGGGATTGCGCTTCGTCCAGCGTGGCGCCTTCCTTCATGGTGACCAGGCGTTCCTGCGGCGTCATGATGTTGCGCAGGGGCTGATCCAGGTTTTCTTCAAAACGCAGATCGCGGTTGGTCACGATGCCGACCAGCTTGCGGCCTTCAACCACCGGCAGACCCGAAATGCCATGCTGGCGCTGCAACGCAATGGCGTCGCGCACTTTCATTTGGGGGGTGACGGTGACCGGATCGATCACGATGCCGAATTCGTGGCGCTTCACGCGAGCCACTTCACGGGCTTGGGCATCAGCGGACAAATTCTTGTGAATGATCCCGATGCCACCTTCTTGGGCCATGGCGATGGCCAGGCGAGCTTCGGTGACGGTGTCCATGGCGGCGGACACAAGCGGAATATTCAGGCTGATATTGCGGGTCAGGCGGGTGGCCAGGGAGGTGTCGCGCGGCAACACCTCGGAATACGCAGGCACCAACAACACATCGTCGAAGGTGAGCGCTTTTTGAACGAGACGCATGGGTAACTCCGGGCGCAAAGCAAGATTATACGCCGCCCGCTGATTTTTTCTAGGTGTCTACCCTAGGTTTTATGCGGGTTTTTTACATGACGGCGCAGCGCCGGCACCAAGAACGCCGGGGATCAGTGCCCGCGTTATAGCCCCGCATCGCGAAAGCCACAAGTATTTTTACCCGGGTGATATTGACAGCATATTTTCATCCGGGTAATAATTCGCAGCGCTTCGACATCCTCTTCTCGCCACCCTCTCCCCTGCCCCTTGGACCTTTATGCCATGAACCTGCCCGCCGCCAACATTGCCCCCACCAATACCTACACCGCCTTTGAAGGCCATCAAATTCTTGCCGCCGGGCCGCTTGCAGACGTAGCGCTGGCGGTCAAGCGCGCCATGGATTCAGGCGCCGCCCACACGATGCTGGTGTATCAGGACGGCACCGGTATCCAGACCGACCTGAACCTGGCGGGCACCGACGCGCAAATCATCGAACGCCACCGCCAACCCGTTGACGCGGCGAACCCCGGGTCGGCGCCATCGACCGAACCCGACGACTCCGCCGAACCACGCGAAGCAAGCCACCACAGCGCCCTGCACCCGCGCGGACGTGGCCGGCCCAAGTTGGGCGTGGTGCCACGCGAGGTGACGCTGTTGCCTCGGCATTGGGATTGGCTGGCCACACAACCAGGTGGCGCGTCGGTGGCGCTGCGCAAGCTGGTGGAACAGGCGCGCCGCGACAACGACACGCAGGACCAGCAGCGCCAACGTCAGGAAGCCGCGTACCGCTTCATGTCCAGCATGGCCGGGAATCTGCCCGGCTTCGAAGAAGCGACCCGGGCGCTGTACGCCAATGACCGAGAGCGATTTGCGCAATGCATCGCCGCGTGGCCGCAGGACGTCCGCGCTTATGCCACGCGCCTGGCGTGGCAGGCTGCATCCGACACGCAGGCGCGCCACTAAGCGCATTGCCGACCACAACGCCTGCGCGCGCCGTCCGCCCGCGCAAGGCTGGCCCTGCCCCAGGCAGCGCGATCAACAACCACTCACACATCGCCACACACAACCCGGCGCATTGCCGCTTTAATGAACCCGTGATGTCAACCGAAGGTGCGCCATGTCCATCTCCAAGAACTTCCTGCTGTACGACGGCGACTGCCCCTTCTGCTCGAACTACGTGCGGATGCTGCATCTGCAAAAGGCGGTAGGGCAGATCGACCTGCTCAATATGCGCGACCATCCCGACCTGGCCGTGGCCTACAAGGCGCAGGGCTATGACCTGAATCAGGGCATGCTGCTGCATCTGGATGGCCAGGATTACTGGGGCGCCGACTGCATCAATCGGCTGGCCATGCTTAGCACCGGCAACGATCTGTTCAACAGCCTGAACGCCGCCGTGTTCCGCAACCGCTGCCTGTCGACCGCGCTATACCCCTTCATGCGCACCGGCCGCAGCCTGGCTTTGACACTGCTGGGCAAGCGCAAGATGCAGTTGTAGGCTCGCGCAACGAAGGCGCTTAGCGGCGCGTGGCCACTCCATCCACATCCACCACCCGCTGCAAGAACGCGCCCAGCGCCGGGTTGTCGTGCTGGGCGAGCCACACCAAGTACATATCCGCGTACAGATTGCGCTGCCCGATCGGGCGAAACTCCACCCCCTCAAAGCGCAATTCCCGCGCCGAATCCGGCACGATGCCCACGCCCAGTCCCGCGCGCACCAGCGCCAGCAGCGTATGGGTTTGCCCGGCGCGCTGCACGTAGTCGGGCTGCACATCCGCCAGCCCGAACGCCCCCACGATACGGTCATAGAAATACTTGCCTTCGCGCGGCGAATACAACACGAAAGGCTGGCCCTGCAACAGGCGCAGCGGCACGGTTTCGTGTTCGCACAGCGGCGATCCAGCGGGCAGCGCCAACACCAGCGGCTCACGCTCGACCAGCCGGGACTCAATGCCGGCCTGCTGCGGCACGCTGCGCGACAGAATGGCGTCCAGCTCGCGCGCCAAGAGCAGGCGGACCAGATCGGTGCTGACCGTTTCGCGCAGTTGAATTTCAACGTCGGCCAAGAGCTTGCGGGCTTGCATGATCATCGAGGGCATCAAGCGATAGGACGCCACGGCGGTAAAGCCCAAGGTGATGTGGCCGGCTTCTCCGCCGGAGGTGCGCCGCGCCGTGGCGGCCGCGCGCGCCGAAAACTCCAGCAGGTGGCGCGCGTCGCGCAGAAAGCGCCGGCCTGCCGCGCTAAGCAGCACCTGGCGGCTGTTGCGCTCGAACAGCGTCACGCCCAGATCCTGTTCCAGCAACTGAATCTGGCGCGACAACGGCGGCTGCGTCATGCATAGCCGTTCGGCGGCGCGGCCAAAGTGCAGCTCTTCTGCCACGGCGATAAAGCACTCCAGCTGACGGAATTCCATCGATTCAACTCTTGAATTGATCAATGCTATTTATAGCTCGAACGGCTATCCATCGAAAGCCGTTTCTATACTCCGAAAAATCGCGGCGCACGGGTCGACGTGACCGCGAAAGTACCCAAAGGAGCTTCACCGCAGCACGGTAATTTTTCACGGCGCAAGCCGTTTCCCACCCCCAAAAAAAGAGAAGAGACATGGAGACACCCCCCATCGCCCGACCGCGCGTCCGGCTCATCGCCGCGGCGCTGGCCCTGGCCGCCACCGCCGCGTTGCCCTACAGTGCACAGGCCGCCGGTTACCCCGAGCGCACCATCAACCTGATCGTTCCTTTTTCACCGGGCGGCGGCACCGACATCTCGGCGCGGCTCTTGGCGGCGGCACTAAGCGAGAAGCTGGGGTCGTCGGTGGTGGTCGACAACCGTCCGGGCGCGGGCGGGCAGATCGCCGCGGACCTGGTCGCGCGTTCGCAGGCCGACGGCTACACGCTGCTGTTCGCCAATTCCGGCATGCTGGCCATCAACCCGTGGATCTACAAGCTGCATTCAGACCCGGCCACCGCGTTTGCGCCCGTGTCGCTGTTTTCGGATCTGCCCTTCGTGTTGGTCGTACCCGCCAGCCTACCCGCCAAGAACGTGGCGGACCTGGTCACGCTGGCCAAAGCCGAACCGGGCAAGCACACCTTTGCCAGTTCCGGCACGGGCGGCGCGCCGCACCTGTCCGGTGAAATCTTCCAGCAGGCAACCGGCGTCGACCTGATGCATGTGCCGTACAAAGGCGGCGGCCCCGCCATGACCGACCTGATGGCCGGCCGGGTCGACATGCTGTTTGCGTCCGTGCTGGAAACCATGCCCTATGTCTCGGCCGGCAAGCTGCGTGCGCTGGCGGTCACGGGCGCCACGCGGTCATCGGCCATGCCAAACGTGCCGACCATAGACGAAGCCGGCGTGAAGAACGCGCAATCCGGTTCCTGGACCGCGGTGCTGGCGCCGGCCGGTACGCCGCCAGCCGTCGTTGACAAGCTGTCGCAAGCCATCCAAGAGGTCGCCGCCGACCCGGCCATGAAAACCAAGCTGGAATCGCAAGGCGCCGTGGCGCACGGGTCCACCCCGCAGCAACTGCAAGCGCTGGCCGCCAGCGAACGCGCGCGCTACGGGCAGATCATCAAGGCCCGCAACATCCAGACCAACTGAGCTTGACCCGGCCCGAGTAACGCCGGGCCG
Source organism: Achromobacter sp. JD-1 (assembly GCF_038594925.1). Classification (NCBI taxonomy): domain Bacteria; kingdom Pseudomonadati; phylum Pseudomonadota; class Betaproteobacteria; order Burkholderiales; family Alcaligenaceae; genus Achromobacter; species Achromobacter sp. JD-1. The sequence goes on from NZ_JBCGCS010000014.1 coordinate 139,654, forward strand.
TTTTCGATGAAACCTCCATCCCAATAAGCCGCATCCATGACCGATTCCCTGCCCTCCTCCGCCCCGCACCTGTTAATGGTCGGCCCTTTGCTGCCAGACCTGATTGCGGACTTTGAATCGCGCTATCACGTGCATCGCTTGTGGGAAGCGGCGGATGCCAATGCGCTGCTGCGCGAACAGGGTGCGAACATTCGCGGCATCGCCACCAGCGGGCGCTTTGGCGCCACGGCCGACCTGATCAACGCGCTACCCGCGCTGGAAGGCATATTCAGTTTTGGCGTGGGCTACGACACCATCGACCGGGCTGCCGCGAAGGCGCGCGGCGTGGTCGTCACCAACACACCGGGCGTGCTGGACGCCTGCGTGGCCGACACGGCGCTGGCCTTGATGCTGGCCGCGCCGCGCCGCATCGCCCAAGCCGACCGCTTCGTGCGCGCCGGCAGCTGGCCCAATGAAGGCTTTCCGCTGGGCACCCGCATGAGCGGCAATCGCTGCGGCATCGTGGGGCTGGGAAATATCGGCTTGCAGATCGCCCGCCGCGCCGCCGCCTTCGACATGGAAATCCTGTACACCAACCGCAAGCCGCGCGCCGATGCGCCGGCGGAATACCGCTACGTGGCAGACATCGAAACACTGGCCGCGCAGTGCGACTTCCTGGTGCTGGCCGTGCCGGGTGGCGGCGCCACGCAGCACATGGTGAACGCGCGGGTGCTGGACGCGCTGGGTCCGCAGGGCTGGCTGATCAACATTGCGCGCGGCACCGTGGTTGACGAAGCCGCGCTGGTCAGCGCTTTGGAGAACAAGCGCATCGCGGGCGCGGGGCTGGACGTGTTCGAGCACGAACCCGAGACCCCGGCCGCGCTGCACGCGATGGATAACGTGGTGCTGCTGCCGCACATCGCCAGCGGCACGCACGAAACCCGCCGCGCCATGGCCGATTTGATGGTGGCGAACCTGGACGGTTGGTTTCGGGACGAGAAAGTGCTGACGCGGGTGGTTTAAGCCAATGGCACGAAAGCGCCGGCGTCGCGGCGCTTGGGCCAAAGCGATCGGGCACAGCGCTTGGATTCGCCCTTACTCGCTGACCCACTGCAAGTCGGGTGACGGCGCGCCTTCCTGTTGGAAATGCAGCAGGGCCGCCTTCGCCATATCCCGGTCCACGCATTGGTACTGCTGGTAGCTGCCCGCTTGGCCGCCCACCACCACTTCCTGATCGTGGTCTTCCGAGCGCGACGGGTCGATCAGCGTATAGATGCGCGCGTCGTCATCCAACGTGATGGACACGACAAACGCGCCATCGCCGCCCCCAATAGCCATGACGGTTTCGTCTTCCGTCACGAAGGCGATGGAACTGAATTGCGCGCCGTCCAGTTGGTCCAGCGCGGCCAAGTTATCGGCGTGACTTGGGTCCTCGCGCTCGCTGACCGCGACGCGTTCGCCCAGGCGGCGTTCTTCAATCAGTTTTTTTATTTTCACAGCGTTCCAGCCCCCTTGGTCTTGGACGCGTGGCCACCCGCGTGGGCCAGCGCCGGTCTATTGCTGCCCCGTAAAAAACAAGGCGTGAAAAGAAGCAGTCTACCGGGATCGGGGCAAGCAGGTGCAGGCCACGGTTTATGCCAGAATTGCGCCATGAAATTGATCATCACCGCCGCCGTTTTGCTATTGGCCACCGTGGCATCCATCATTTATCGGGTGACCCGGCGCAGCCCCGACGACACCGGCCACCGCATCCGCAGCGATCTTTTCGCGGGCGGCTTGATGTTTGCGTTTATTGCGCCCGCCATTGGCGGCATCGCAGTCACGCTGGTGCTCAGCGCCATTTCGCAGACCCCTAGAAACCTGATGATCATGGTCTTCGGCCTGCCCTGGTTCTATTTATTCGGGGTGATCCCCGCACTGCTGTGCGGCGTCGTGGCCGGCGCGCTGAGGCCCGTGCAATCCACCTGGGCAGCGCTGGGCAAGATTGCGCTGGTCGGTCTGGTCTTTGGAATGGGCTCTTTCTTGCCATTCTCCGGCCGCGAGGCCGCCGTGGGCGATGTGGTGTTTCCGTTCTTTGTAGGGGGCTTGCCCGGAATGCTGAGCGGCTTTCTTTGCGCCTACTGGTTCTACGGGAAACCGGGCAGCGTGCGTCCGGCAAGCGCAGACGCGTCACAAGTGGCGTGACGTGAAACGAAGCGCCCCGGCGTGGTCAACTGCAAGCCGCGCCTGAGCGTCAACCGCTATCAGCGCTCTTCCTGCCGTTCCTTCTCTTCGGCCGCCGCCACATCCTCCAGCTTCACCGTCTGCGTACAGCCGTTGGCTGCCGCACATTGGCCGGGCTGCTGCGAGCTTTTTACGCATTCCGCGAATGCCAGCGCCGCATCCACCGTGGCGAAGTGGTACGAATGTCCATCCGTGAAAGCGACCTTTCCTTCGACTGAGCAATCCATGCCTGACTCCGTTAGCGACGCAATTCTTCGTCGGCATAGCCAAACGGCCAGCGGCGCTTGTTCGGTTCAGGGGTCGGCTTTTCGTTATTCATGATGGACTCCAATATTCGAATATCGAAATCCTATCTGCGCAGTTGTAACAGCCACGTAAGGGTTCGCAAACAAGCCCTTCATTGCTGGGAACGCACGCATGTCATGCATAAGTGATAGCGGGCGGCATTCGCCCACAAGGGCGATATTCCTCTCCCGCCTTCAGTGCTATCAATAAAGCGCCAAGGGTGAAACCGCCGTCCGTCGGCATAACAACATCCGGCCCGATACGGATTGGCAATCTGAGGGAGGGCTTTGTCATGGCCTCAGGCTCACGGCTGTCTGACGTAATTGTCAAACTGCCGGACCGGTCGACCGTACGCATTGAACGTCGCCTGGTTATTACTCGAAGTGCCGACGCGCCGCCAGAACATCGCTATGTCTGCACGCTGGAATCAGGCGAGCAAGTGACTTGGCTGGGCGATGGCAAGTACCGTTTGCCAGACGGCGCCGTCGCGGTGGCCGTGGCACACAAGCGCCCGTAGTCACGACGGGCAGCGCAGCGTTGCCCTTCACTTCAGTGATTTTCCTTTGCATGATTGACCGTGTACTTGGGGATGTCGACCGTCAGGTCCTGTTCGCCGACGATGGCCTGACAGCTCAAGCGCGACTGCGGCTCGACGCCCCACGCGCGGTCCAGCAGGTCCTCTTCGCCCTCTTCCACGTCATTAAGCGCATCAAAACCGCTGCGCACAATGCAGTGGCAGGTTGTGCAGGCGCGGCTTTTTTCGCACGCGTGTTCAATGTCAATGCCGTGATCCAGTAACGCATCACAGAGGGAAGTCCCTGAGGATACGTCCAGCACCGCGCCGGCGGGAGCAAGATCGGGATGGGGAAGAACGGTGATTCTTGGCATATTGGGCGGGCCCACCTTATGTGTCGGTCTTGGAAGATTCAAACCAGTGCCCCGAGACTAAAGATTCCCACGATGGCAAGGTCAAGCGCCCGCGACTGAAAATAATCGTCAATTTCACCCCAATTACCGCACCAAAACACGGTTATCGCCGCACAATCAATGCGCACGAATTCTCTGGACATCGTGTCCTTTGGGAGACCCTCATGTGCGATTGCGCTGCTTGCGTTACCCCTTCCCCGGACTCCGCCCCACGCCGTCGCCTGCTATTGGGCGCGGCAGGTCTCGCCGCTTTTGGCGCGACCGGCTGGGCGGAAACGGCCAATGCCGAAGTGCCGTCGAATGATATTGGCGGCGACGAAGCCTTGAAACGACTGATGGCCGGCAATGCCCGGTATGCGGCCAACAAACCCAATATGCGGGACTTTTCAGCGGGCCGGGCGGCTCGCGTTAAAACACAAAAGCCGATCGCCGCCATACTCAGTTGCTCTGATTCCCGGGTGGCGCCGGAATTGGCCTTCGACCAAAGCCCGGGCGATGTCTTCATCGTTCGGGTCGCGGGAAACTTCGTCAACGAAGATGGCCTGGCCAGCTTCGAATATGCCGCCAAGATTCTGAACGCGCCGTTGATCCTGGTGCTGGGACACAACAACTGCGGCGCGGTGGACGCCGCGATAAAGGTCCTGAAAGAAAACGCCGAGCTGCCCGGCCATCTGCCCCAACTGGTCAGTGCCATCAAGCCCGCCGTGGAACGCGCCAGCAAGGGCGACCCCAAGAACCTGCTGACAGCGTCAATCGCTGAAAACGTCCGTCAGGCCGTCCAGCGCTTGCAGACGGCGCAGCCGGTGCTGCAAGGCATGGTGCAGGAAAAGAAGTTGATGGTGGCGGGCGGCGTGTATGACTTGGCCACGGGGAAGGTGACGTTGGTTTGATTGTGCGGGTTTGATTGTGCGGGTTGACTGCGCGGGTTGATCGCGCCGACCTGACCCGCGCTTGCACGGTCGCGGCCTTTCCTGTTGGAAGGCCGCGACCGGATAGCGACTTGGTCGCCTGCCTGGTTGCGTAACGCTTTCCCCGCGCTTACTGCTTTACCGCCAAGGGATGTTCAAAGAAGAACCGCAGCATTTCTTGCGTGGCATCCGGTCCGCTCTGATCCGTATACGACCCCTTGGGCGACCCGCCTGCCCAGGCATGGCCGGCCCCGTGCACCTCCCAATATTCCGCAATCACCTGGCCCTGCGCATTCGTGTACACCCGTTTGGTGCTGTCACGCCCTTGGTTCGCCCCCGCCACGCGCTGGCTTTGCACGCGCGCATCGCCGCCGGCACTGGCCGCGACGACCGCGCCGGCATTGGCCGGGTGCACGGTGGCGTCGCGATCCCCATGAAAAACAATGGTCGGCACCGGCGTGCTGGACACCGCGCCCGGCCGGACACCAATGCCCTTCATGGCCGACAAGGCGGACGGCAGGTCCTTGGCCGCGCCCGCAGCCAGGCCAGAATGCACGCCCGCAGCCGCGTACAACTGCGGATAGGTATCGGCCAGAATCGCGGCCATTGCGCCGCCCGCTGACAGCCCCGCCACGTAGACGCGGCGCGTATCGATGCCGTATTCAGCGATGACGTGGCGGGTCATGTCGGCCAATATCGACGGCTCGCCTTTGCCGGCCTGCTGGTGGTTGTGCTTGAACCAGTTCCAGCACTTTTGCGGATTGGTTTCTCGCGGCTGCACCGGATACAGCACATAGAAACCCTGCTTTCGCGCGGCTTCGTTCATGGCGGTGCCGGCCGCGAAGTCGTCGGCGTCCTGCGTGCAGCCGTGCAGCATCACCACCAGCGGCCTCGCTTGCCCGTTCACGCCCGGCGGCACATACAGCTTGTAGGCGCGCTGACCGGCGCTATTGCGAAACGAACCCGCAGTGAAGAAATCACCCTGGGTGACGGAGGACTCGCCGGGCGCGCGGTGGGTGGGCTTGGATGTCGGGGCGGCGCCATCGTCCCGTGCCGGGGACGGCGCGGCGGCTGGGGATGAAGCGCTCGGCGACCGCGCGGGAACCTCGCGCGCCTCGACATCAATCACATCCGCCTCGTCATAGCGCGGTGCGGCGGATGCCGCCGTGGGCTGCACGCCCAGCAAGGCGGCTTGAATGGCGGCCGTGGCCGCGGCCAGGTTGCCGGAACGGGTAAGCCGCGTGGCTTGGCTCATCAGTTGCTGAAATTCTGGGTGCATAGGAAGACCTTGGAAGCGGCAATAAGGGGTCAGCGGATGCGCTGACGCAGGGCAGTCTTGACGGCGGGGCTGGCGTGCAAGGCCCCCAATACCGTAACGGATTCGATCGTGGCCAACGCCAATTCGGGCGTCACGTCCGGCGCGATGGTCGCCAGCCCCAGGATCCGGATCTGCAGCATTTCACCCGCGGCCTGAACCGCGAGCAGATCGTCGACCGTGTAGTGCTGAATACCCAACACCAAAGTCTTCCGGCTGACCGCCTGCCGCACGGCATCGCCATGGGCGGCAAGCTGGTTGCGGATGGCGGTGCGGATCAGGTCGGTCCGGTTGGCGTAGAAGCCCTCTTGAACCAGAAGATCAATCTGGCCCAGGTCGACATAACCCAGGTTGATCGTGATCTTTTCGTCTGAAGGCTTGGGAGCGGAAGCGAGGCGTGGGGGACGTGGAGGCATGGAACAAAGCATAAAACCATCCAAGTGGATGGCCTATGGATGTTTCATCTTGATAGATTCCTCGGCATTGGCCTGACGCCGAGCACGGGCGCTTTCAATACGAGCCAGCAAGGGCCCTTTGCGCTTGACGACAATTTCCAGGTAGCGCTCTCGCGACAAGGCCAAACGCACCAGCGTCGGCAGCGCCTCGTAGGCCCGTTCCAAAACCAACTGCACCGACGCCTCGTCCTTCAACTTGTCAGAGGCCACGTTCAACAGGCCATCCACCACCACTCGCTCGATTTTTGGCCAATGCTGGTCAATCAAGTCATGGCCCTTTCCACTGACTGCGTCCAAGGCGGCCCCGCCAGTGGCCTTGACCTTCACGGCTGAAGACGCGGTGCTTGCCGCTGCACTGCTGACTGACCGGGACGCCTTGTCCGCCAAGTTCTTGGCGGTGCCAGACGCGCCCGAAGCCAGATCGGTGATTTTCTTGAACATGTCCTGATCCCGGTTGCGGCCATCCACCTTATTGGTGCTTTGGCCCCTGTTGGTCGAGCGCGCGCGCCGGCTCGATCTTCTGTGCGGCCATGGTACCAAGGCCACGCTACACGCCGCCCCTGGCACCCGGGAATTTCACGCTTCGACCCTAAGCCCTTGAAATAACTGGCAGTTATGAAACCGCATAAGGAAATGCCGAATTAGGGAATTTACTTATGCCTTTTAACTATTTGCTGCGCGCATACTTGCCGGGTCAGAATTCGCGCTGAGCATAAAGCACCCCAGATGGAACTTCGCCAACTCGAGGCCTTCGCGGCCGTCATGTCTACAGGTAGCGTCACCGCTGCCGGGCGTCTGCTTGGGCGTTCGCAGCCGGCCATCAGCCGCCTGTTGCAAGAGCTTGAAGCGGAAATCGGCTATGCCCTGTTCAACCGCAGCGGGCCGCGCGTCACGCCCACCGAACAGGGCTTTCTGCTGTATGACGACGTGGAACGCGCGCTGGCCGGTTTGCAGCAGATTCGCAGCCGCGCCGAAGAAATTGCGCGCGGTCAGGCCAAGCCGCTGCTGCTGGCGGCAACGTCGGCGCTGGCTGCCGGCCTGGTGCCGGACGCGCTCAAACGCATCGAATCCCAAACCGGCGCGGCGCGCATTCAGGTGCGCAGTGCCTCCCCCGAACGCGTGGTGCATGCGGTGCTGAGCGGTGCCGCACAGCTAGGCGCCACCAGCCTGCCGCTGGAACACCGCGGGCTGACGGTGCATTGGATTGCGCAAGCGCCCTGCGTTGTGGCCTTGCCCGAAAACGATCCGCTGGCCGCGCATGACATGGTGCCCGTGGCGCTACTGGCCGGCCGCCGCCTGATCACCATGGCCAACCCCTACCGCCTGCGCCGCCGTTTGGACGCCGCGCTTGCCCCCAACGGCAACGCGCCCGGCACCATTGAAACCAATTCGTCCGTCAACGCCCTGGCCGCCGTGCGCGCCGGCTTGGGTGTGTCGGTGCTGGAACCGATCACCGCTTACGGCGTCCCGATGCCGGGCGTGGCGATCCGGCCTATCGACCTGGACATCCCTTTCTTCTTTGGGGTCATCACCCCGCAGCCGCAACCGCAACCCCAACCGTTGACGCCCGCCTGCCAGGCCATGGCCGACGCGCTGGCCGAAGCCGCCGCCGCGCTGCTGCCCGGCTTTGTGCTGCACGACGCCAGCGAGCATGCCGCGCTGCTGCACTCTGTTTACGGTGATGACGCCCCTGTTTTGGACTCCCCCACACTATGAATTTGCCCGTAGCCACCCCGCCGCAAGGCTTGGATGCGCTGGAAGCGCGTTTGCGGCAAGACCTGTCCTGGCTGGAGATTCCCGCCAAGAACTGGGTTGCGCCCCGTCTGGTTGACGGCCAACAGGTACTGGACGTTGTCGTCATCGGCGGCGGCATGGCCGGCTTGGCCGCGGCTGCGTCGTTGACGCATCTGGGCATCACCGCGCCCATCTTCGATCAAGCGCCCGAAGGCTACGAAGGCCCGTGGGCCACCACGGCCCGCATGGAAACGCTGCGTTCGCCCAAGCAACTAACCGGCCCTGCGCTGGGCTTGCCCGCCCTGACCTTCCGCGCCTGGTTCGAAGCGCAATTCGGCTCGGCCGAATGGGACGCGCTGGACAAAATTCCCCGCCTGCAATGGATGGACTACCTGCGCTGGTATCGCCGCGTGCTGAACCTGGACGTGCGCAACAACCATCGCGTGCTGTCCGTGCAACCGCGCGCCGACCGCCTGGTGCAGTTGGACATCGAATCCACCGCCGGACGCAGCACCGTGCTGGCCCGCCGCGTGGTGCTGGCCACCGGCCGCGACGGCCTGGGCGGCGCCTACGTGCCTGACTTTGCCAAGAAACTGCCGCGTGACCGCTGGGCGCATTCGTCCGACGTGATGGACTACTCCACGCTGGCCGGCAAGCGCGTCGGCGTCGTGGGCGCGGGCGCGTCCGCCATGGACAGCGCCGGCACGGCGCTGGAAGCCGGCGCCGCCAGCGTCGACCTGCTGATCCGCCGCAACGACATCCCGCGCGTGAACAAAGGCAAAGGCGCAGGCAACCCCGGCCTGACCCACGGCCACCTGACCCTGCCCGACGAATGGAAGTGGAAGATCCGCCACTACATCAACGCCGCCCAAGTGCCGCCCCCGCGCGGCAGCACCTTGCGCGTCTCGCGCTTCCCGAACGCCCGCTTCAACCTGGGCTGTGGCGTGCAAGACCTGGCCATAGAAGGCGATGAGATCCACGTCACCACGCCCAAAGGCGTATTCGTGCTGGACTTCCTGATCTTCTCCACGGGCTTTCGTATCGACTGGACCGTGCGCCCGGAATTCGCGCCGCTGGCGCCTCACGTGCGCAACTGGGGCGACCGTTTCACCCCGCCCCCCGGCGAAGAAGACCAGGAACTGCATGACTCGCCCGACCTGGGCGCCGTCTTCGAACTGCAAGAAAAAGTCCCCGGCGCCTGCCCGGGTTTGGACCGCGTGCACTGTTTTTCCTACCCCGCCGCGCTGACCCAAGGCACGATTTCGGGCGACATCCCGGCCATCAGCGACGGCGCCAAGCGCCTGGCGCAAGGCATCGCCGGCCTGTTCTACCGCGAAGACGTGGAAACGTACTACGCGAATATGGAAGCGTTTTCCGAACCCGAAGTGTTCGGCGATGAATGGACGCCCGCCCCGCCGCCCGCCCAGGCTGCGGCCTCGCAAGCGGAGACCGCGCAATGACTGGTTGGTTGATACGCCGTGTCGCGCAAGCGGCGGTGGTGGTTTTGCTGATGACGCTGATCGTCTTCGTAGGCCTGCACGCCATCGGCAACCCCGTGGACATCCTGATCGGCCAGGACGTAGACCAGGTCGACCGCGCCCGCATCATCGCGGAACTGGGCCTGGACAAGCCGCTGTGGCAGCAATACCTGGCGTTCCTGAACGGCGCGCTGCACGGCAACCTGGGCAACAGCTTCGTCTACAACATTCCCGCGATTGAACTCGTCATCCAGCGCCTGCCCGCCACGCTGGAACTGGCGATCAGCGCCCTGGGCCTGGCCGTCATCATCGGCCTGCCGTTGGGCTTGATTGCCGGCCTTTACCCCGATAGCCGCTTTTCCAAAATGATCATGGCCGGCAGCATCGTCGGCTTCTCGCTGCCCACGTTCTGGGTCGCGCTGATGCTGATCATGACGTTCAGCGTGTCGCTGGGCTGGCTGCCCGCCAGCGGCCGCGGGCAGACGGTGGAATTCCTGGGCTTTCAGTGGTCGTGGCTCACCGCCGACGGCTGGCGCCACTTGATCCTGCCCGCGCTGAACCTGTCGCTGTTCAAGATTTCGCTAGTCATCCGCCTGACCCGCGCAGGCGTGCGCGACGTGATGCCGCTGGACTTCGTGAAGTTCGCCCGCGCCAAAGGCTTGTCACCGTTTCGCGTGGTCTGTGTGCACGTGCTGCGCAACACGATGATCCCGCTGGTGACCGTGCTGGGCCTGGAGCTGGGTTCGACCATTGCGTTCGCCGTCATCACGGAAAGCATTTTCTCGTGGCCGGGCGCCGGCAAGCTGATCCTGGACAGCCTGAACGCGCTGGACCGCCCCGTGATCGTGGCCTACCTGATCGTGGTCGTGTGCCTGTTCGTGACGCTGAACCTGATCGTCGACATTCTTTATAAAGTGCTGGACCCCCGGGTACGGCTGGAGGGCTCGGCATGAGCACCACTGCAACCCCCGAGAAGGTTCCCGCCCTGCGCCGCGAATCGCCCTGGCGCCGCAACCTGACCGAATTCCTGTCGTCCAAAACGGCGGTGTTCGGCCTGGCCGTGGCCACCCTGCTGATTTTGGCCGCCATCTTCGCGCCGTGGATCTCGCCGCAGAACCCGTATGACCTGCTGCAAATCGACGTGCTGGATTCCCGCATGCCGCCCGGGTCCATGAACGGCCTGGACACCTTCCACTACTGGCTAGGCACCGACGGCCAGGGCCGCGACTTGCTGTCCGGCATTCTGTACGGCCTGCGCATCAGCTTGATGGTGGGCGTGGGCTCGGCCGTTATCGCCGGCATCGTCGGCACGCTGCTGGGCCTGCTTGCCGCCTACGCGGGCGGCAAGGTCGACGCCTTTATCATGCGTTTGGTCGACCTGATCCTGTCGTTCCCGTCCATCCTGGTTGCCATGATGATCCTGGCCTTTCTGGGCAAGGGCGTGGGCAACGTGGTGCTGACGCTGGTGATTCTGGAATGGGCCTATTACGCCCGTACCGCACGTGGCCAAGCGCTGGTGGAACGCCGCCGTGAATACGTGGAAGCCGCCCGCTGCCTGGACATTCCCAACTGGCGGATCATGCTCAAGCACATTCTGCCCAACTGCCTGCCGCCGCTGATCGTCATCGGCACCTTGCAGATTGCGCGCGCCATCACGCTGGAAGCCACCTTGAGCTTTCTGGGCCTGGGCGTGCCGGTGACCGAACCGTCGCTGGGCCTGCTGATTTCCAATGGCTTTCAATACATGCTGTCCGGCGAATACTGGATCAGCTTCTACCCCGGCATCGCGCTGCTGATCACCATCGTCGCCATCAACCTGGTGGGCGACCGCCTGCGCGACGTGCTGAACCCAAGGACTCACAAATGACCGACCGCACCGCTACCGGCGCGCCGGCCACGCTTGAAGTGCGCAACCTGCGCACGCACTTCCATACCCGCGCGGGCGTGCTGCCCGCCGTGGACGACGTGTCGTTCACGCTAGAGCGCGGCAAGATCCTGGGCCTGGTCGGTGAATCCGGCTCGGGCAAATCCGTGACGGGCTTTTCCATCATGGGTCTGGTCGACGCCCCCGGCCGCATCGTCGGCGGAGAAATCCTGTTCCAGGGCCGCGACCTGACCAAGCTGGCTCCGCGTGAACTGCGCAAGTTGCAAGGCAACCGCATCGCCATGATCTTCCAAGATCCGATGATGACGCTGAACCCCGTCTTGCGGGTGGACGTGCAGATGATCGAAACCGTGCGCGCGCATAACAAGATGAGCAAGGCGCAGGCCCGCACGCTGGCCCGCGACACGCTGGGCATGATGGGCATTCCCAGCCCCGAAGAACGTTTGCTGGCCTACCCGCATCAGCTGTCTGGCGGCATGCGCCAGCGCGTGGCCATTGCCATCGCCATGCTGCACCGCCCCGACCTGATCATTGCCGACGAACCCACGACCGCGCTGGACGTGACCATCCAGGCGCAGATTCTGTCTGAAGTGCAAAAGCTGGCGCAGCAGCACGGCACCAGCCTGATCTGGATTACGCATGATCTGTCCGTGGTGGCCGGCCTGGCCGATGACGTGGCCGTGATGTACGCCGGCCGCATCGTTGAACACGGCAAGGTCGACGACGTGCTTGACCGCCCGCAGCACCCCTACACGGTGGGCCTGATCGACAGCCTGCCCAGCAATAACCTGCGGGGCCAGCGCCTGCGCCAGATTCCCGGCATGACGCCCAACCTGCTGCACCTGCCCGCCGGCTGTGCGTTTTCCGCGCGCTGCTCGCGCGCCACCGCCGCCTGTGGCCAGCAACCCGGCATCACTCAAGCCCTGCCCGAACACGACGTGCGCTGCTTCCATCCGACTATCCAGATCCACAACGAGGTGACGGCATGACTGTATCCGCCGCCCCCACTCCGCTGATTGACCTTTCGCAAGTCAGCAAGCGCTTTGGCGAAAGAAAGGTCGGCGCAGCCGGCCGCGCCATGCAGCGCATGGGCTTGTCAAAGCCGCCCGCCATTACGCGCGCGGTCGACAACGTGGACCTGATCGTGAACCCCGGCGAAGTCGTCGGCCTGGTTGGTGAATCCGGCTGCGGCAAATCCACGCTGGGCCGCATCGCCGCAGGCTTGTTGACGCCTTCCGGCGGTGAAGTCCGCATCAACGGCGTGCGCCCGTCCGACATGAACTCGGCCGCCGCCCACGCCGCGCGCCTGACCGTGCAGATGATTTTCCAGGACCCCTACGCCAGCCTCAACCCGCGCCTGCGCGTGGACGAGATCGTAGGCGAAGCGGCCCGCATCCATGGCCTGGTCGGCAATGGCGACTTTGACGACTACGTCAGCGCCCAGCTCGAACGCGCGGGCCTCGACCCCGCCCTGCGCCAACGCTATCCGCATCAATTCAGCGGCGGCCAGCGCCAGCGCATCGGCATCGCCCGCGCGCTGGCCGTGCAGCCGTCCATGCTGGTGTGCGACGAAGCCGTGGCCGCGCTGGACGTATCCATTCAAGCCCAGATCCTGAACCTGTTCATGGACCTGCGCGAAGAACTGAACCTGACGTACCTCTTCATCAGCCATGACCTGGGCGTGGTGGAACACCTGTCTGACCGCGTTGTCATCATGTACCTGGGCCGCGTCGTGGAAACGGCCACCGTGGAAGAAGTGTTCCAGCGCCCCAACCACCCGTACACGCAAGCGCTGCTGGCGGAAATTCCCAGCCTGAAATCGCGCCACAAGGTCTTTACCGCGATCAAAGGCGAGATTCCCAGCCCGCTGAACCCGCCTGGCGGCTGCCATTTTCATCCGCGATGTCCGCATGCGATGCCGCGCTGCAAGACCGAAGTTCCCACGTTGAAGGGAATCGCCATCAACCATTTAAGCGCCTGTCATTTGAACGACATGGCCTGAACCTAATTGGCGGCGTTGTCCTGAATGCCCTCAGTGGCCTGAATGACAACGCAGCCTTCGGAACACTTAACTCGTTCCCCCCCTACCAAGGACCCCGAACATGAAACGCTTGATTCTTTCGACCCTGACCGCCGCCATCCTCGGCGCCTCTGCCGCCGCGTCCGCCGACAACCTGTCGATCGGCTTCGCCGACCCGCTGTCGTCCTTGGACCCGCAACTGAACAACCACGCCGGCGACCGCTCGGTGGCCCTGCACTTCTGGGACCTGCTGATCGAGAACAAGTGGAACAAGCTTCAACCCGGCCTGGCCGTCAGCTGGAAGCCGCTGGACCCCACCACCTGGGAATTCAAGCTGCGTGAAGGCGTCAAGTGGCAAGACGGCACGCCGTTTACCGCCGACGACCTGATCTATTCCTACACCCGCGCGCGCGCCGTGCCCGGCAGCGTGGCGACCTACGCCGGCTACCTGCGCACCATCGACACGATGACCGCCAAGGACCCGCTGACGCTCATCGTCAAGACCAAGGCGCCCAACCCCGACCTGCCGCTGAACCTGGCATCCGTACACGTCGTCAGCAAGCACGTCGGTGAAAAGTCCACCACCGAAGACTACAACTCGGGCAAGGCCATGGTTGGCACCGGCCCCTACAAGTTCGTGTCCTACACGCCAGGCGACCGCGTCATCATGGAACGCAACGACGGCTACTGGGGCGAGAAGGCCACCTGGGACAAGGTCAACTACCGCTACATCAACAACGCCGCCTCGCGCACCGCTGCGCTGTTGGCCGGTGACGTGGACGTGATCGACAAGGTGTCGGTGTCGGACCTGACCAAGCTGCAAAAGGCCGCCAACATCTCGGTGTACCCGTACGACGGCCTGCGCGTCATGCTGCTGCAACCCAGCTTCAACCCCGCGCCCAATCAGTACATCACCGACAACAACGGCAAGCCGCTGGACAAGAACCCGCTGCTGGACCTGCGCGTGCGTCAAGCGCTGAACCTGGCCATCAACCGCAAGGCCATCGCCGACCGCATCCTGCAAGGCGCGGCCACCGAAGCCAACCAGTGGATGCCCAAGGGCACCTTCGGCTACAACCCCGACGTCAAAGACATCCCCAACGACGTCGCGCAAGCCAAGAAGCTGCTGGCCGAAGCGGGCTTTCCCGACGGCTTCAAGCTGACCATGCACGTGCCCAACGACCGCTACCCGCAAGGCCCGGAAACGGCCCAGGCCGTGGCGCAGTTCTGGACCCGCGTCGGCGTGAAGACCCAAGTGGAAGTGGTGCCATGGGCCGTGTACTCGGGCCGCGCCAACAAGAACGAATTCGCCGTCAGCATGCTGGCGTGGGGCAACGGCACGGGTGAAGGCAGCTACGCGCTGGTCAACATCCTGGCGTCGGTCGACCCCAAGAAGGGCCTGGGCGCCTCCAACTGGGGCCACTACTCCAACCCCAAGGTGGACGCCGCGCTGGAACAGTCCACGTCGGAATTCGATGTAGCCAAGCGTGAAGCCATCCTGCGCGACTCGGTCAAGCTTGTGTCGGACGACGTCGGCATCTTCCCGCTGTTCCACTACAAGAACATCTGGGCCACCAAGAAGGGCCTGAAGGTGACGCCGATGACCAGCGACCGCACGGCCGCCATGATGGTCACCAAAGAACCCGCCGCCGCTGCCGGTAAATAAGCCATGGCGCCGACCCTGACCATCACCCCCGCGGACGCCTTGATCGACGTGCCGCGCCAGATTCGGGTGGAAAACGTTGCACCCGGCCAAACGGTCGAGATCAGCGCGCTAACCCGCCGTAACGGCGTGCTGTGGCAAGCCCACGCCGCCTACACGGCGGGCGAAGACGGCGCCGTCGACCTGACCCGCGACGCGCCCATCTCGGGCGACTACACCGGCCTGTCGCCGATGGGCTTGATCTGGTCGCAAGCCCCGGTGGACTCGCCCAGCCGCGAACACTTCAACCACCCGGTGACCGATGCCTTGGTTACCGATGTGGTTGCGCGTGTGGGTGCGGTTGAAGGCGGTGCTGAAGCGCGCGCTGAAGCCGGCGCTGTAGCCGACATGCAGGCCCAAGCCACGTTCACGCAACGCCTGGCGCTGGACGGCGTCACGCGCCACGAGGTCCGCGAAGAAGGCTTGGTCGGCACGCTGTACCTGCCGGCAGGCAGCAAGCCCGGTTCGCACCCCGCCGTCATGATCCTGAACGGCTCGGGCGGCGGCATCAACGAACCCCGCGCAGCGCTTTACGCATCGCGCGGGTATGCCGCCTTTGCGCTGGCGTACTTCAAGGCACCCGGCCTGTCCGACTACATCTCGAACACCCCACTGGAATACTTCCAGACCGGCCTGCGCTGGCTGCGCAAAAAGGTTCAACCCAAGCACGACTTCGTCGCCATCAGCGGCCAATCGCGCGGCGGTGAACTGGTGCTGCTGCTGGGCGCAACCTTTCCCAAGGAAGTGTCCGCCGTCGTCGCCTACGTACCCGGCGCCGTCGTCCACAGCGGCCAGAACGCCTGCGACCCCAAGATCGGCCGCGAAGGCCCCACGTGGTTGCTGGGCGGCAAGCCCATCCCCCACGTCTGGGAAAACAACCGCACCGCCACGTGGGCCCCGTTTGACGAAGGCCCATCGCCGCACCGTCACGAGAAAGCCATCCTGACCGCGCTGCAAGACCCCGACGCCGTCGCCCGCGCCCGCATTCGCGTGGAAGACATCGAAGGCCCGGTCATGCTGCTGTCGGCCACCGACGATGGCTCGTGGCCGTCGAGCCTGTACTCGAAGATGGTGCAGGACAAGCTGGTCGACGTGAAACACCCCTACCCCGTCGAATGGCTCGACTACGAAAACGGCGGCCACTCGATCCTGTTCCCGTACGTGCCCACCACCCAGCTCGTCTACGCCCACCCCGTGTCGGGCAAGATCAGCACCAGCGGCGGGAATCCGAAAGACAACGCACGCGCCGACCAGGAATCGTGGGAAGGCGTGAAGAAGTTTTTGGACGCGGCGGTAAAGGCGCGGGCGGCTACGGTTAATTCGGCTAGCGCGGAATCGACTCGTTCGGATGCCGCAAGCTCGCAATCGGCTGCTGCCCCTTCGGCAAGCACTTCCGGCAACGCCGGCTGATCAGACACCAAGGAGAACATCCCCATGGCACAACAACCCATCGTCTATGACGCCGTCAATGATCTGGTCGACAAGCTCGTCGGCCTGACCCCCGGCAGCAAAACTTTTGAGGTCCGCCACCAACGCGAAAAAGTCGCCGCCGCCACGCAAGGCAGCTACGACGCCCTGTTCGACCCGGCACTGCCCGGCTTGTCGCTCGCCGAGCGCCTGCTGGTCGCGCTGTACGCCACCCGCATCAGCCTGTCGCCGCTGCTGGCCTCGCACTACCGCGCCCGCTTGGCGGAAACCGATGCAGCCCCCGCCGACATCGCCGTCGCAGAATCCGGCAAGCCGTCAGACGCCTCCACCCCGCGCCTGGCTGCCGTGTTGGAATTCACGCGCAAGCTGATCGAAAACCCCGTCGAAGGCGACGAAGCCGCGCTGAAGACCCTGCCCGCAGCCGGCGTCTCCACGCCCGCGGTCGTCACCCTGTCGCAACTGATCGCCTTCCTGTCGTACCAGACCCGTCTGGTCGCAGGCTTGATCGCGATGAAAGACCTGGAAGGCCAAGCCCCCCACGCCGCCGCCGTCCCGCCCGCGCCCTTCGAACCCAACACCGCCGCCACCGAACCCGGCGCCGTCATCAAGGCCCACGGCTTCACCAACGAAGTGCTGGAGTGGAAGGCATGGCTCGACGTCGTCAACGTCGACACCGCCACCCCGGAACAAGTCGCCGTCCTGGAAGAAAGCCATCCCAAGGCCAAGGTCTCGGACTACTACCTGTTCCTGGTCCACCAACCGGAAATCCTGCGCCAGCGCTCCACCGCCTTCAACGCCATCATGTACGCCCCAGGCGGCCTGTCGCGCGCCGAACGCGAGCTGGGCTCCACGGTCGTCTCGCGTGTGAACGGCTGCGTGTACTGCGCATCCGTCCACGCGCAGCGCTTCGAACAACTGGCCAAGCGTAATGAAGTGATCGCGCAAGTGTTCGAAGACCCCTACACCGCCGGCACCACGGCGCGTGAACTGGCGATTGCCCAGTTCTCGATCCAGATCACCGAAGCCCAGGCCGACGTCAACGCCAACAGCATCCAGGCATTGAAGGATGCGGGCTTGAGCGAAGGCGAAGTGCTGGACCTGCTGCACTCGGACGCGATCTTCGCCTGGGCAAATCGTTTGATGCTGAACCTGGGCGAACCGGTTTTTGCCACCGTAGGCTAAGACCCGCTTTTCCGCCGCCCTGCGGCCACGTCAGCGTATTCGTTAAACTGACGCTTTCCGCGCCACTACGCGCCCCGCCCCGTGCGGGGCGCTTTGCCTTCCCCCATGTCAGAAAAAACCCACGACATCCGCCCCGGCCAGTCCGTCGAACTCCTCAAAGCCCTGCACATCCTGACCCGCGACGGCAAGATGAACCAGGACAGCCGCCGTAAGCTGAAACAGGTCTACCACCTGTTTCAGTTCATTGAGCCGTTGCTAAAGGACGTCCAACAAGAACGCGGCGCGGTGACGCTTGCGGATCACGGGGCTGGCAAGTCGTATCTGGGGTTCATTCTGTATGACCTTTTCTTTAAGGAACAGAAAGATGCCGTCGGGAATGGGTCCCATATTTATGGGATCGAGACTCGTGAAGAGTTAGTGAAGTCGTCAGAGGAACTGGCGAAACGGCTCGGGTTTGGCGGGATGTCGCTCTTGAATCTCTCTGTGGCGGAATCGATCACGTCGGATAAGTTGCCGGCGACGATTGATGTGGTGACTGCGTTGCACGCTTGTAATACGGCAACGGATGATGCGATTCACTTTGCGTTGGAGAAGAAGGCGAAGTACATCGTCGTTGTGCCTTGCTGCCAGGCGGAAGTGGCTTCGGTGCTAAGGAAGAATAAGGGCAAGGCGCTGGCTGATCCGCTGGCGGAGATTTGGCGGCATCCGCTGCATACGCGGGAGTTTGGAAGCCAGATTACGAATGTGCTGCGGTGCTTGCAGCTTGAGGCGCATGGGTATCAGGTCAGCGTGACGGAGCTGGTCGGGTGGGAGCATTCGATGAAGAATGAGCTGATCGTGGCGCAGTATAAGAATCTGCCGACCAGGAAGCCTGCGGAGAGGCTGACGGAGATGTTGGAGCGGATTGGGTTGCAGGAGTTGAAGGATCGGTTTTTTGTGCCGGTTGCTGCATGAAGATGATGAAGGGCTCTGCGGAGCCCTTTGTGCATTTTGACCGTCGTTTGGGGCGAGACAAAAACGTCACTCGCATCGTTGCGGCTTCCATAGCGTTCCGCCGTATACTCGCCCTGCGGTCACACCAATGACCGTCCGGTTTGACAGCCGGAAATGACAAAAGGCGGACTGCCGCTGCAATAGCGGCATTTTTACGTCCGTAGGCCGACGCACGTCCCTGCTATGGGCGGGCCTTGGCTGGGGCACGCTCGCGTGCGCCGGTTTCTTTTGTCACCGGTCTGTCAACCCGGCCTTGCGCCCGCCCACCCCGATTGACAGCGGGGAGCGGGTCTAACGACGAAAGAGGCTGCTATGAATGATCACCCTTATACCTATGACCGTTGGGCCACGCCGGATGATCCGGAGTTTGCGCTTGTGCGGGTGGATGATTTAAGGAAGATGGAGCGGGCTTGCCAAGGGATTTGGGCGATTGCTCGGATTGTGGGGAATGGTGTGAATGAGGCGGACTCTGCGGACGCACAGCCGTTGGACGATTGGATTGCGTCGAATTTGGTAGGCGGGGTCGAGGCTCTTTGTGACCATCTCTCTGAACTCATAGGAGTGGCACTTGATAATCCACGATCAATGTGTGAGCTGTCCTAGGCGGCTCTCCCTACCAATTAAGAAAATAGTCGGATGGAGCCGGTCTTCAGCTAATGTCGGCCGGCTCCGTCAATCCGAAATCGATGTCATCACATTCCGATCATGAAGTTGTAGCGCTGCACTTTTCTTGTTAGTGGGCATCCGCCGCTCAACTTAGAATAGGCCTCGAACGAGAGGTTTTCCAAAAGTCATCAGGGAATTACCTATGCCAATTCTCGCAGAAATGAAAATTGACTGGACCGCTTTTGCCGCATTGACGGCTTTGGCTATTTGGCTGGTCGACGGATATCGAAGACGCCGGGAACGACGGGCATCTAGACGGCTTCTAGCGCAGATCATGACAGCTCCGTTAGCTGTTGCACAGTTAGAAATCGCCAAACTCAGAAGTCTAATTGTTCCACCCGGCGGTGGAGATACCACCTACTTATTGAGAGTGCTGAACTATCAAATCGAACGCCAGAATTTTGCGTCCAAGGCCTCACTTATCACCCTGGAATTGCCATCGCAGTTTCTGGACAAGGCGGACATTTTAAGTGAGGTCGTTAGCAACCGACTCGCTTTGGCTTTCGCCCAAGTCAACCGCTTAAGGAGCCTATGCCAATATTTCGGAGAGGTTCCCGATGAAGCCGACGAGGAGGAAATAACACAGAGTCTGAAGCTAGTCATCACTCAAATTCAAGATGCCGAACAGAGCATCGGTGAGGCATTTCAAGCGCTACTACACGACGGTCGCGCCTCTGCTCGGTTTCAGCGACCGAACTCAAGATAGCCCTCCGCGCGCTGACCTGTGAAAAAATGGTCACCCTAAGCAAAATTTCAATCCGGCGCCTTATTTTTTTGACTGGGCTATCCGCTCGCATGACAGGAAATTCTCGCTGCCGTTGCTAGGCAACTTTAAATTAGCCCCGGCACACGGCTTGAATAAACCACTCTGACCTATCCAACCCAGCATAAAGCGCGGCCTCCCACTCATTCTTATATTCGTACGAATTCGCCTTTTTGGTTATATACCACCGCAATTCCTCCGCGCTTAAACTGGCCAAAAATTCTTTTGCACCTGCCAAATAGCTAGCTGCCTGGACAGCATATCTCGACGCAAGTTTAAGTTCATTGAAATAATTCAGCACCCTTCGACTCAACAAATTATCCCAATCTGCCGGAAAGTTGGTTCGATAAACGACTGTCACTGGCAGAGTCTCGATCACATCGCAGATTAGCCATCCATCTGTCTCGATTCGCGAGTCCTCAAAATATGGATGCGGCATCTCAGTCTCAACCGTTATTAGTCCAGAACCCTTGCCTTTGTTGCAGTCCGAGCAAGACGGAACTAAGTTAATGGGTAACACAGAGAACGCAGGATACCTAGATTTTGCCGCAAAATGGTCCAGCGTGGAAACATGTCCAAATCCGCAGAATGGGCAAATCCCCAGTCTAGTGAGCCTTAATTTATCGTAATGTGAACGGCCACTACCTTTGGCATTCGACATTTGGTCGTCGTACAGAGCTACAAACTCCGATTTTGTAATATTTGTTAGCGCGACTTGATCCCCGCCCCCCCACGCGCACGGGATAAGCATGTGCAACTGCTTATTCTCCGCGTGCAATGCGTATTGCTCGGAGGCTGCATCCACGCTGTCATTTGCGACATTTAGCCTGGAGGACAATTCCGGACCCGCCACACCCGCCACGCAATCGAAATACACCGTTGCTCGACTCAGAGCTGGAGTCGGCAGTAGCCTCATTCCTGCACCCCTTCCGTCTTAGCCCTAAGAAGTGTTAACAGAATGGCTTGAGCCTCGTCACCAAGTTGCCCATCGAAACGCTGCGCGATGCTCGCGAACGTTCCACCATTCTCAACTGCTCGCTCCAGCATTTCATGGAAGCCGGACCTAGAAACCTCCAGTCCAAATACTTCACGGGTCAGCACTCCAACGTTCTCACCGAAGGTTTCACGCTCGGGTCGGTCGCTTCGAGCCTCAAGGCGGCTTCTCGTGAGCTTCCAAACACACGACTTTGGAACTTCCTGCAAAACGACCGGAGAGTGAGTAGCGACAATTGCAACGCCGTTACGGTTGTACAGCAGTTCGGAAACTGCGCGAGTAAACGCGGATAGAAGGGGGGGATGAAGATGGCTCTCCGGTTCGTCCAGCAAAACCAGCGTTTTCTCTTCCACCAACTCGACAAGCCTGGTAAGCGTCAGCAAAACGATGGAATGACCAGAACTCATTCGGCGAGCCATCGAGCGCGACTCTTGGATGGCGAGATCGTCGGGGAGATCGATGAGATGCGCCCAACCCATTTCTCTAAAATTTGCATCGGATTCGAGTCGAGAGATAGCGCCGAAGAATCTCATCTTTTTCGCAGGCTGGCTCAAGCAGAGGCTAAAGCTCTCCACAAACTCGTTTACTAAGTCGAGATCCGTTTTGGGGGGACTAGATTCGCGACCATCCCCCTGGCGAATGGTCTTCATGCCCACGTAGTAGTAGGCTGGCCCCACCGTTCTATCTGGCCTATCCATTGGAGGAATGAATGGGTCGAACGCACTGAAGGAAACCGAAACAACGCTACTGAAATAGTCCTTTTGCATGGCCGAACCATACATTGCTCGGTCGGTGAACTGGCAAGGCGGCTGGGTTGGCGGCCCATTCACAACCAGCGCGCGCACCATGTTATTCAAAAGCGTAGTTTTACCGACACCATTTCTGCCGATAAGAACATGAATATTAGTCGGAGGATGAGACGCAGCACTAACATTGAAAATTAAATTAACTGCCGCATGACGCTCATCAGCGAGTTGCTGAAAGGCGAATTTAAAATCCGAAAGCTGCGCCTCACCTTTAAGCACGCGCTTAAATTGTCCGCTGATAACCGAAGTGCTCACTCCGCGCATGAGTGAATCCTTAAATACATCCTCCGATTCTGCCCGCGTGTGGATTGCGTCGTTGACAACGACGTCCTTCAGTGCGCGTAAAAGACTGTCACCCACCTCATTTGATAGTTTGTCCTTTACAGCCTGATAATAATCAACATCTTGACCCAGCGAAAACCACCCCTCGGGCAGCTCGTTAAAAGACTCTGGTATGGCCGCTTCCGTCCAGCCATGTTTTTGACCTAAATATCCAATTTTCACTATACCGAAATCAAGGCGAGTCCCATCATTGGTAACGAATGAAAGCGAGAAGCTTGTCTTGTAGGAGTAGTCATCCCAATTATCGGGCGACAATTGAAACGTGTTACGAGCACCATTATCAGAATACTGTCGAACCGCGAGTTTTTTGAAGGTGAGCAGCATGAATTCCTCGGATGTAGGCAACAAAATAAAGTTGTCAGGCTGCAACACCGCAATTGCAAACTGAACCTTTAACTCCGGTTACTTCGGCTTGCTTTCGGCTGTGCGTGTTTAACGTCTCCAGTAGCCTCGAATGACAACAAGCCAATGCATTCGACACTATTAATTATGCAATATGGGAAGCCACTCGCGGTACAGGTCTAACACATCCTCATTTCCAGCATACTGAGGCGCATAAGCCGCAATTAAGGTGTCAGACCGCAATTTCCTCAGCTCGCCTGAGTGCAACTTTAGTCTGACACTTTATTTCCAGCGGACGTGATACACGATCCGTCGTAACTGACAATTGGCCAAGCGACCGCGCTTTACTTGCTTTGCTTTTTGCCATTTCCCTCAAGAAATTCTGCAAGCTTGTCTAGTGAGACTCCATACCAGTCTTTTCCATTCTTTGGTGACCAAAGAACGCCGCTTGGCTTCACTCGAATATGTCCAACTACTTTGTTGTCCGCATCCACAATTTCATGATCTTCATATTTTTTCGGGCGAAACGAGTTCACTCGATTTTTGGCCGGTGCTGCTGCAGTTCCTGCGGGGGAAGCCTTCTTTGTTGCCATCAATTACTCCTTAAGTTCAACCGCTAAAAAAACAAAAATGGGCGAAAAATTTTTACGAAACCGTTTGCCAAAGCAGAAGACACGGGGCGGGCCGCCTGCCGACTCGCATAATCGGGCACCACAGACCCGCTTGCTAAACGCAAGCTACTATGGCAACGCTGTCGGAGTGCAAACGTCGAAGAACCATTTCCGACAAGAACCCTGTTCCGTATTAAATTCACGGATTTACGCGCCCAATCGATCAATGATTAAAACACCACTAAATAGCGCATTGCCTCAAACTAACTGCAACGTGCCATACTTCACTAAAGATTGAGCTTGTTCTGAAAGAAGCAATGCGCGCGCATTAATAAAGTCGCTATAGGTATACGAGCCATCCAACATAGACCGGGGAATTAACGCTCCATCTGCAATATTGTCTCTCTGATGAACCGGAATACTGGTCATATAGGTAGCAGGACTCTTATCACTAATACTCCTGTTGTCCGAGGACGTTAGCAGACAAACATTTGCAATAATGTTGGATTGATGGAAAGGAATCCCTTGAGTTGCAAGAAACGCTTTGGGATAAATGTGATGAAACTCCCTCGCATTGTAAGCGGACATCACAGTGCCCAAATCTACCAGGGCACCACTAAGAAAAGTTCGAGGCTGGGCTTGTGCGAGCAGACAAATGGCGGCTTTGGCAATCGTGGAATTAATTCGCCAGGTCTTCGTGAAGACAGCAGGATCAACCTTGGCATCTAATGCAGAAAACACGGTAGGATCTTTGGCAAAAGCTTCCATACGCTTCAGATCTTCCAAGACAGCAGTATTTGTTCCAGCCTTGTATTTCTGCGTGAACGCGCAATGCCAAAACCAGCGCTTCAAACCCATCAGGTGTGACGCTGTTGGCTTAAGAGTGCGCGCATAAAATCCGACTAGAGGCACTAGCATTATAGGAAACGGAACAAACACAATGTTTTTTATTCGGAGTTCCTTTTCCAAGAAATCGACCGTAGCATACATAGCTTGTTTGAGCTTTGTCATTCCCTCAATCAATCTCTCTGGCGGAGCGTCGACCAGTGCATCTGCATCGATACTTCCTTGAACGATAGTTGCTAGACAACGAAGGACGAGCTCCTCGCCTACGTCTTCATAGCCACAATCCGCTAACCTGTCCAAGAGAGTTTGAATCTCGTTAATGAGATTGAATTGGTCGGACCAAGTCCACGCTGACAACAGTTCCAACGTCGAAAGACTAGTACCCGATGAGTTAATACGTTGAAAGACCCGGCAGACCTCTTGATTGGAGCGATCTCTGATAGTAACGACAGGGAACTCATAGTCTTTGAATCTCTCGGTCAGCGTGGCTATTGATTTTTGGTCTTCCGAAGAAAACCTAGCCAACTCCGGGAGCAACTTAGTTGTGTCGAGAATAGCCCTTAAGTTAATGCTCTTAGCCGGATCCGCGACACTGGAATGTAAGAAAATTTCAGTTTCAGGAACAAACGAAACATCAAAACATTCAGCGAGTGCGGGGTCAGCGGTTTTAGCATCGGAATTAAAAACACCGAAAAGCGTCGTTAGACGCTGCTGCCCATCAAGCAAATAATTTACAGGAAAGTCTTCCGGAGTTTTCGGCAGTTCGAATCCTCCGACATCGCGCTCGTGCTTCAAGGGCACCTTGGTACTCCAAAGTAGCAAGGAACCGACGGGATAGCCTTGATATATGGAGTCCAACAGGCTCATTATTTGCTCGTCTTTCCACACGTACTCTCGCTGAAAGACAGGGATCTTTATATTTCCCCTACTTACATCTGACAGGAGAGCACCCAAACGAGGACTGGAAGGAGTTATTTTATTTGCACTCATTACGCACACCACTCATCCATTTAAATAACATGTTATTGCGAGAAAAGTAAGAATATAAAAATCAGTTATAAAACCGATAGCAAACTTGTATTTCGCAAATATTTCTGCGCGGATAAACCAGCATAATTCTCCCCTCAATAACTATGCTTGTCGCCTTGCGATGCCGAGGATCGTGCTTCAATTTCAACCAAATAGGCGCTGGGGCAATCTCGCGAGTTAAAAGGATATAAACGCCCCTATTTCCCATCTTTGCCAACCGAACTAAGCCCCCGTGATAGCTATAGGACCATGTTCGAGAAACCTTTTCAGCGAAGGCCGCATTACAAGATCGAAGTCCGGACGCTATAGAACTAAATTAGATTAACCAATTCACCTTGTGGGATCGCAACCCCCTCCAGCTCGGCAAACCAAAATTCACCAAATTTTTTCCAATTGAATTCGTAGGAATTCTTCAGATTAATATTGACGGCCTTTCCACCCACTGGCACCTCGATCTTTCCCCCGGGAAACTTAAATCCATTCGAAATATCGTATGCCCAGCATTTTCCATATTTCGTCCGAGGCTCGACGAATCTTGGCAGATCGTTCATTACCAGTGCAACTCCGGTCGACACCACGCCCGCTGTGACATAATTTTCTAAAATGTGTAAGTCCTCGTAGACATCTTTCATAAAAATGTCGTGGGCACCGCGGTTACCTCCAGACGCTGCAATCGTTCTATAGCACTTCAGCTCAATCGCGATCTTCACGTCTCCGGCTGCGGACCGACCGCAGAGCAGGATATCAATATTGTTTGTTTTGTCCCCGATGCGGACGCCCGTTTCCAGTTCGACCTCGGCCCCTTCGTCTGGTTGATAATTTATTAGCGGGAGGATCTGTTTAAGAATATATGCAAACTGCAGTTGCATAGATGCCTCTTTATTTATCGGTATTAGGCCGCCTCCCACCTTTCGACCGAATACCGTCCATGCCAAAGAGACTGCGCATCTCAGACGCTCGTGGAAGTGTTGTTGTGTGGCGATATCATTCATTTTCGTAAACCAAGAAACCATTAATTAATCAAAGCTTCAACACGTCCCGCGCCAGCACCTCCGTGCAAGCCTCTCCCGCCTTCGCCAAATATCCCTTCAACATCCCCGCCCCGTTTTCCAGCAATTGATCCTTAGTCGGCGGGTTCTTATCATTCCCCTGCACCCCTGTGCAAGCCGATTCCGCCACCACAGTCTTCTTCGCCGCATCAATCAGCCGCAACCTAGCCGTATAGCTGACCCGGTAATGCGCCCAATCCGTCGGGTAGTAATTGAACATCCACGTCAATGTCTTCACGTCCAGAACATAATCGCCGCCTGGACTGGCGGCGACTACCGTTGCGACATCATCTTTAGCTGCCACGCCAGATGCGTTCACGGCCGTGGTGTTCTTCAAGCTGGCTAGCTTGCTTTGCAGTCCGGCAGAGATCGCAATCGCTGGATCTTCGATGCCGTTTTCTTTCACGATGGTATTGCCCTCCGTGACCATGGCGGCAGCGCCAAGCATCGCGAATGCAGCCTTGCCAGCGGTAAAGGCAGTGAAGTCGGGCTGGCCGTAGCGGGAGGAAACGATGGATTTTCCTTCCAGCTTGCTCAGGGAATCTTGGGAGATCGGTGCATGCTTGACGGTCGTGCAAGCGCCGAGGGAGAGGACAACTGCTGCTGTGATAGTGATACGGAACATCAACATCTCGTTCTAAGGTTGCAGGATAGAAACTCTCTATCTCGGAAAGCGCTCATGCGCGCGTTACTCCGGAAAGCGCTCATGCGCGCGTTACTCCGAGTCCCGACCGACGATGCGGATTGTGCTGTCCCGTGCTTGGGCTGCTCTTGCGGTGTGGTGTCCGCCGACCTTGCCAAAGCTGATGCACAAGCAAACCGCAAATGACAACTTGGCTTAACGAATCGATGCTGATCGCGTTGCGGGACTGTCAGGATTTTTGTGTGCAGGCCTATGATGGTTTTCAAGGAGACCGACCATGGCACGCAACCCGAAGTCCA